>JAKLLM010000012.1 GCA_023150125.1 Zoogloea sp. | reverse complement strand
CGCCCACCACGTAGCTGCGGGCGAGCCGCCGGGCCCAGTCCGGCTTGCCCTGCATGTCCTGCAGGGGGCCGAGGAGGGGCTCGTCGTCGCCCTCCGGCAGCACGCCGACGCGCCGCGGCCAGTGCCACGGCACCCGCGGCCGGGGCGGGAAGGGCAATTCGCCCACGAGCGCGGCGAGCCCGACGTCGGGGTGGCGCAGGCAGTCGTCGAGGGCATCGTCGGCGAAAAGGTCGCCGCGCCCGTGGCGGACGACGGCCAGGCAGGGTTGCCGCCGGGGTTCGCCGGCGCAGCGGGCGGCATGCAGCCGCCACCCCTCGGCCAGGGCGCCGGCCGATGTGTGACGGGTCGCCTGCCAGTGGGCAGTGGTGGTGTGGGGGCCGACGTTGTGGGCGGCGCGCCAGACCGGGGTGCGCTCGCCATCCTCAAACTCGGCGGCGAGGGCGGCGGCGATCTCATAGGGGTCCGAGCTTGCCGGGTGCTGCTCGGTGCCGCGGGATTCGAGCACGCCGAGGGCGGCCAGCGCACAGGCGTAGTCGCCGTCGGAGAGGTCCGAGCCCCAGCTTCCGATGATGTTCTTCTGCATGTGGGTGCTTTCGATGCGCGGTGGCTAGCTCGGGCGGCTTACAGCGGCCACTCGGGCACCGGCCAGGCCGCGGGCTGCGGTGCGGTCAGATGGGCCCGTTCCCGCAGCGACACGTCACACAGGGCATAACCCCAGTTGATGAGGTGGCCCTGCCGGTCAGGCTTGAAGGCGTTGAGGCGGGTCGGGATGTCTTCCAGGGCCCGGCTGGTATCGGAGTCGGCGGTCATGCCGGGAGCCGCGCCGTAGGCCGCCATCCGGGTGCCGATGCCCCAGTAGGCGCCGTGCTTGCGCTTGGCCTCGAAGTCGGCGATCAGCCAGCGCTTGCGCAGGGCGCGCGTCTGGTCGATGAGGATGTCGCGCACCCGCCCGAGCTGCAGCAGGTTGTCCTCCCAGGGGGATTCCTCGATCTCGAAGGGGGCGCCGGCGTCGCTCACCAGCACGAGGTCGGCATTGTCCACCAGGGACTCGAGCCCCATGTTGTCGTAGATGCCGCCGTCGGCGAGGACGATGCGGCGCCGGAGACTTTCCAGGCCGGGCAGCGGGCGGCCTTCGGACCAGCTGTCCGGGTCGGTCTGCAGGACCACTGGCGAGAAGAGGGGCGGGAAGGCGCTGGAGGCGGCGACCGCCACGGCCAGGTCGACCTGCGTGCTCTTCGAGAAGCCCAGCATGTAGTCGGCGATCATGTCCTGCCGGAAGCGGAAGCTGCGCCCGGTCTGCATGTTGGTGGCGTAGAAGATGAAGCACGGGTTGTCGCCGGCGGCCGGGAGGTCTTTCAGCGTGGTGTCGCCGAAGAGGTCTTCCCGGTAGCGCTCGGCCAGGAAGTCGCCTGCCGTCTTGAAGGGTGTGAGGAGGCCGAGGACGCCGGCCTCGATGTCGATGGTGCGGCTGCAGAAGGCCCGCACCGGGTCGGCGACGAGCTGGGCGAAGTTGCTCGCCCGCCCGCCCTCGAAGGCCAGCGCCGACCACCGGTGGGCGAGCACGCCGGCCAGGATCGAGCCGCCCGAGACGCTGGTGACGCGGTCGAGCCGGCCGAGCAGCCCGGCGTCGTTGAGGCGCCACAGGGAGCCAAGGCCGAAAAGGGTTGCGCGGTAGCCGCCGCCCGAGAGGGCGATGCCGAGAGTCCTGCCGTCGGTCAGCATCATGATCTCCGTTCTGGCCCGGGAGCGGGCCGCCTGCGTGGAGAGGGGCGGGGGACGCCGTCGGCCCCGCCGGGTCGGGCGCACCGGCCGTTCCCGATTTCAATACTGGCTCATCGGCTGGAATAGTCAAAGGCAATGCGCCGTGCTGCCGGCTGCGCGGCGGCGGAGGCGCGCACGCGCGACGATGCGGCGTTCAGGCGCCGAGCGGGTTGCGCATGTCCACCAGGCCGTGGTGGGCGGCCAGGTGGAGCAGCTTGAAGTCGCTGTCGGCGTCCAGCTTCTGCCGGATCAGGGACAGGTAGTTGAAGATCGTCTTGGTGCTGAGGTGCATCGCGCCGGCGATGTCGGCCGCGGTGCTGCCGTGGGCGAGCATGCGCAGCACCTCGAATTCGCGGGGGGTGAGGTCCTGCAGCGGGGTGGCGCCATCGAGCGCCTGGTCGGCGAGCAGGTCGGCCACGTCGGCCGAGAAGGCCCGCCGGCCGGCGGCGACGCGGCGCAGGGCGTCGATCACGTCGTCGGGCTCGCTGAACTTGGTGAGGTAGCCGTGGGCGCCGCTCTTGAGGGCCTGGCGCACGTGGCCGGCGCCGTCGTACATCGACAGCACCAGCACGCGCAGGCCGGGCTTGCGGGCGAGCATCCCGCGGATCGCCTCGAGGCCGCTGCTGCCCTTGAGGTTGAGGTCGACGAGGGCCACGTCGGGCTGGGTGCGCTGCACCAGGGCGTTGGCCTCGTCGGCGCTGGCGGCTTCGCCGACCACCTCGAAGTCGGCCTCGGCCGACAGCAGGCGGCGGTAGCCGGTGCGTACCACGGCGTGGTCGTCGATCAGTACGATGCGGATCATTCCTTGCTCCTTGTCATGCTGCAGTGCTTGCGCCCGCGCAGGGCACCCAGGCCGTCACGCACAGGCCACCGCCCGTGCCGCCGGAGAGGGCCAGCTGCCCGCCGGCCATGTCCATCCGTTCGGCCATGCCGAGCAGCCCGCCGCGGCGCTCCGGCCCGCTCCGTAGCCCGCGGCCATCGTCGGCGATGCAGGCCTCGAGGCGCTTGCCGAGCACCGCCAGGCTCACCCGGCAGGACCCGGCGCCGCTGTGGCGGACGACGTTGGTCAGGGCTTCCTGGATCACCCGGTAGAGGGCCAGTGCCTTCGGTTCGTCCACCGGCAGCGGGGCGGGCGGCAGGTCCAGTTCAAATTCGATGCCGGTCTCGCGGCTGCGCCAGCCGTCGACCAGGTCCTGCAGCGCCTCGGCCAGCCCGGCGGCCTCCAGGCCGTGGGGGCGCAGCGTTGCGAGGATGCTGCGCAGCTGTTCGCCACAGCTGCGGATGTCGCGGCGGAGGTCGCCGGCGCAGTCGGCGACGCCGGCCGCGTCGAGCCGGCCGGCGTTGCGCTCGAGGTAGGCGGCGGTGACATTGAGGGCGGTGAGGCTCTGGCCCATGTCGTCGTGCAGCTCGCGGGCGAGGGTGCTGCGCTCGGCCTCCTGCACCTCGATCAGCTGGCGGGCGAGGGCGCGCTGGGCGGCGCGGGCCGCCTGCAGCTCGGCGGCGAGGTGCTCGATGGCGCCGGCCACCCGCGTGAACTCGCGCAGCGCAAAGGGGGGCAGGGCCGGGTCGGCCTCGCCGCGGGCCAGGCGCTCCAGGCCGGCCTCGAGCCCGCGCACCGGCGCCAGCGCCCGGTCGGCCGCAAACCAGGCGACGAGCAGGCTTGCTCCAGAAAAGAGCAGCAGGGTGATCAATAGTCGAACGGTGTCCCCGAGCCGCTCGTCGATCTCGGAGCCGGGCTTGGGGGCGATGACGAGGCTGCGCTCGCCGATGCGGATCTGCTGCTCGCCGCCGATCTCCGGCACCAGGCCCAGCCAGGCCAGCCACGAGGGCGGCGGGGCGGCCACCGCCGGCTGCCCTGCGGGGCGGATGCTCAGATGGCGCAGGGCGCCGTCGGCGAGCGGCGCGGCCGCGTCGGGTGCGGCTTCACCGGCGGCCAGCAGCACCTCCACGAGGCGCGCAGAGGCGGCCAGCTCGGCCTCGATGTCGCTGCGCAGGGAGTGCAGCTGCACCAGCATGGCAACGATCAGCAGGCTGCCCAGCAGCAGGCCGAGGCGGGTGAGCAGGCGGTGGCGGAGGTCCATCGGAGTCCCCTTGTCGTGGTGAATGCGGGGGACGTGCAGGTTTCGTACCCGCTACCGGCCGGCCCGGGAATTTTTCCCGGAAAGCGGGGGAAGCGCTCCCGGGACAGCGGCGGCGCGGCCTTCATAAACTGGCTCCAGGCCTTCGGGGTTCGACCGGCCCGCCAGAAAAAACGCTATCCAGGAGACAAGGACACATGAAGAAGACCCTATTCCCCCGCCCGGCCCTGCTCGCCGTGCTGGTGGCCGCCACCTGCGCCACCTCGGCCCACGCCGGCAAGACGGTGAGCTGGGAAGACCTGCTCAACGACCACCAGAGCACCGAGGACGTGCTCTCCTACGGCCTCGGCCTCAAGGCCCAGCGCCACAGCACGCTCACCAAGGTGAACACCCGCAACGTGGCCAACCTGGTGCCGGCCTGGAGCTTCTCGTTCGGCGGTGAAAAACAGCGCGGCCAGGAGGGGCAGGCGCTGGTGCACGACGGGGTGATCTACGCCACCAGCTCGTACTCGCGCATCTTTGCCATCGACGCGCGCAGCGGCAAGCGCCTGTGGGAATACGAGGCCCGCCTGCCGGACGACATCCGCCCGTGCTGCGACGTGGTCAACCGCGGCCCGGCGATCTACGGCGACAAGATCTTCTTCGGCACGCTGGACGCCAGCATCGTGGCCCTCAACAAGGACACCGGCAAGGTGGTGTGGAAGAAGAAGTTCGGCGACCACAAGATCGGCTACACCATGACCGGCGCGCCCTTCGTGGTGAAGGACCAGCAAAGCGGCAAGGTGCTGCTGGTGCATGGCTCGTCGGGCGACGAGTTCGGCGTGGTCGGCTGGCTGTTTGCCCGCGACCCCGATACCGGCGAGGAGGTGTGGGCGCGCCCGCTGGTGGAAGGCCACATGGGCCGCCTGAATGGCAAGGAGAGCACCCCCACCGGCGACAAGAACGCCCCCTCGTGGCCCCGCGACAAGGACGGCAAGCTCGTCGAGGCCTGGCACCACGGCGGTGGCGCCCCCTGGCAGACCGCCAGCTACGACGTGGACCGCAACATGGTGGTGATCGGTGCCGGCAACCCCGCACCGTGGAACACCTGGCACCGCACCAAGGAAGGCGACGACCCGCGCAACTGGGACAGCCTGTTCACCTCCGGCCAGGCCTATGTGGATGCCGCCACCGGCGAGCTGAAGGGCTTCTACCAGCACACCCCCAACGACGCCTGGGACTTCTCGGGCAACAACTCGGTGGTGCTCTTCGAGTACAAGGACCCGAAGACCGGCAAGCTGGTGAAGGCCTCGGCCCACGCCGACCGCAACGGCTTCTTCTTCGTCACCGACCGCGAGAAGCTCGCCACCGGTGCCGGCTACCCCAACAAGCCCACCTCGCTGATCGGCGCCTGGCCCTTCGTGGACGGCATCACCTGGGCCAAGGGCTTCGACGTGAAGACCGGCAAGCCCATCGAGGTGGACGGCCAGCGCCCGCCGCAGCCCAAGCCGGGCGCCGAGAAGGGCGAGTCGATCTTCGTCTCGCCGCCCTTCCTGGGTGGCACCAACTGGATGCCGATGAGCTACAGCCCGCAGACCGAGCTGTTCTACATCCCCGCCAACCACTGGGCGATGGACTACTGGACCGAGAAGCTCACCTACAAGGCCGGCTCGGCCTACCTGGGGCAGGGCTTCCGCATCAAGCGCCTGTTCGACGACCACGTGGGCACCCTGCGGGCGATGGACCCGAAGACCGGCAAGATCGCCTGGGAACACAAGGAGAAGTTCCCCCTGTGGGCCGGCACTCTCACCACCGCCGGCGGGCTGGTGTTCACCGGCACCTCCGACGGCTACGTGAAGGCTTTCGACGCGAAGAACGGCAAGGAGCTGTGGAAGTTCCAGACCGGCTCGGGCGTGGTCTCGGTGCCGATCACCTGGGAGATGGACGGCGAGCAGTACGTCGGCATCCAGTCGGGTTACGGCGGCGCGGTGCCCCTGTGGGGTGGCGACATGGCCGACCTGACCAAGCAGGTCACCCAGGGCGCCTCGATGTGGGTGTTCAAGCTGCCGAAGATGGCGAAGAACTGAGCGTTTCGATCTCCTTCCGCCGGGGGCGACCTTCCCCCGTTCCCGGCGGCCACTCGCGGGGCCGGTTGCATGGATTCCGGCCCCGCCTCCTTTTGACGCATGCTCCCCGCCGAGGTTTGCCGACGATGCGCACAATCGCCAGCTCCGCCGCCCCCGCCATCCTCGCCCTGCTGCTGCAGGCGCTGCCGGCCGTTGCCGACGAGGCCGCTGATGCTGCCGACCCGCCGGTGATCGACGGCTGCGGCCTGTGGCCCCACACCCGCTGCGCCGGCGCCGACCTGCGCCATGCCAAGCTCGCCGGCCGGAACCTGGCCGGGGCGGATTTCTCCGGCGCCCGGCTGGCCCGTGCCGACCTGCGCGGTGCCAACCTGGCCGGCGCCAACTTCGACGGCGCCGACCTCACCGCGGCCCGCCTCAACAAGGCTGCGGCCCCCACCGCCACCTTCCGCGGCGCCCGGCTGGTGGGCGCCGACCTCGAGTTTGCCCGGCTGTTCCGGGCCGACTTCAGCCAGGCCGACCTCAGCGGCGCCAACCTCGAGGCGGCCAAGCTCAACTACGCCTGGTTCCGCGGCGCGCGACTTGTGGACGCCAACCTCCAGGAGGCCAAGATGTTCTCGGTCAATCTGCGCGACGCCGACCTCAGCGGCAGCTACCGCCGCTTCGCGGTCTTTCAGGAAGCGGACTTCGAGGGCTGCACCGGCTGCCCGACCGACTGGTGAGGCCGCCATGCGCCGTATTCTGCTCAGCACCCTGTTCTTCGCCCTCGCTGCACAGCCGCTGGCTGCGCAGGAGATCGCCGTCGCGCCGGCGGTCTCTGCTGCCGGGCTGCCCGCCCTCGGCCCGCAGTGGCTCGCCGCCAACCCCTACCGCCATCAGCCGGCCGCCGCCGAGGCCCGCGCCATCGGCCGCGAAGCCTACAACCAGGCCTGCGCCCGCTGCCACGGCGTCGACGCGAGCACCAACGCCGCCCCGGCGCCGGACCTGCGCAATCTCGACCGCGGCTGCCGGCGCATCGTCGACCCGGCGCTGAAGGCGCGCTGCCAGGCCGACAATGACGCCTATTTTGCGAAGACCGTGCGCCAGGGCAAGGTGATCCTCGGCGTCACCCACATGCCGCCCTGGCAGGGCGTGCTGTCCCAGGAGCTGGCCTGGGCGATCCAGGTCTTCGTCGAGAGCCGCGCCGCGGCGAGGTGACGATCAGGCCGCCAGCCCGGCGGCGTGGCCCGAGGCCCAGGCCCACTGGAAGTTGTAGCCGCCCAGGTGGCCGGTGACGTCCATCACCTCGCCGATGAAGTAAAGGCCCGGCACCTCGCGCGCCTCCATGGTCTTCGACGACAGCGCGCGGGTGTCCACGCCGCCCAGCGTCACCTCGGCCTTGGCGTAGCCGAGGGTGCCGTCGGGGCTGATCTGCCAGCCCTGCAGGGCGCTGGCGATGGCGTCGAGTTCCTTGCCGTTGAACTGGTTGGCCGGGCGGTTCCAGCCGCGCTCGTCGCACCAGGCGTGGGCGAAGCGGCGGGGCAGGCGCTCGGCCAGCAGGTTGCCCAGCAGCGCCTTGCTGCGGGCGTGTTCGGCCAGCCACTGGCGCACGTCTTCGGCCGGGAAGAGGTTGATGGTGATCTGGCTGCCGCCGTCGTCGCCACCGCCGACGCCACCACCATAGTCCCGCGCCTGCCAGTAGGACGACACCTGCAGGATCACCGGCCCCGACAGCCCGCGGTGGGTGAACAGCAGGTTCTCGCGGAAGCGTCCGGCGCCACATTCGGCCACCGCGTCGAAGGCCATCCCGGCGAGCTCCTTGTAGATGGCCAGCTCATCCGGCGGCAGGGTGAGCGGCACCAGGGCCGGCTTGGGGGCGACCACCGGCAGCCCGAACTGCTCGGCGATCTTGTAGCCCAGCGGCGAGGCGCCGATCTTGGGGATCGCCAGCCCGCCGGTGGCCACCACCAGGCTCTGGCAGCTGAACTGGCCGTGGCTGGTGGCGAGCAAAAAACGCGCTTCGTCCGTGTCGCCCCGTTCGACGCCGTCGAGCTTGCAGGGCATCGCCCAGCTCACGTTGCCGTCGTCGCATTCGGCGCGCAGCATGTCGATGATGTCCTGGGCCGAGTCGTCGCAGAACAGCTGGCCGTGCTCCCGTTCGTGCCAGGCGATGCCGTGGCGGTTTACCAGTTCGATGAAGTGCCCCGGCGTGTAGCGGCTGAGCGCCGAGCGGCAGAACTGCGGGTTGCGCGACAGGTAGTTGCCGATGCCCACCTCGAGGTTGGTGAAGTTGCAGCGGCCGCCGCCGGAGATGCGGATCTTCTCGGCGAGCTTGGTGGCGTGGTCGATCACGAGCACCCGCCGCCCGCGCTGGCCGGCCCCGGCTGCGCACATCATGCCGGCGGCGCCGCCCCCGATCACGATCACGTCGAAGTGGCGGCTGGAGGCGGAGTGGGGCGAGGCGCTCATGGGGCGGCGTAAAAAGAAGTCAAAGCGGCCGCGGAGGATAGTCCGTGGCTTGCTTTACGGCAAACCCCGCGCAGAACACCATTCTCAGCCCCGCGGCGGGCTGCTAGGCTTCAGCCATGGGGCATGGCCCGCCCGGGACCCGTTTTGGTAGGGCGTTTGCAGGGGCAAGCCAGCTCGCCCGCGGAGGCTGAACAACGATCGGCCCTTGGGCAGGCCGCTGTGCCGCCCATGGTGATGGAGCCATC
Organism: Zoogloea sp.; assembly: GCA_023150125.1. Classification (GTDB taxonomy): domain Bacteria; phylum Pseudomonadota; class Gammaproteobacteria; order Burkholderiales; family Rhodocyclaceae; genus Zoogloea. The sequence goes on along the minus strand of JAKLLM010000012.1, from coordinate 13,405 downwards.
GGCAGCGGATGCGCGCACGGCGCACAAGATAAAGGACACGCAAGATGAAGCAGACAACCCAGCCCGGCGCCAGCCCGGACAAAGCCACCGGCGGCCGCTGGCGCCGCCGCGCCCTGTGGGGCGCCGGGGTGGTGGCGCTGGTCGGGGTGGCGGGTTTTCTTGTCGCGCCGCCGCTAGTGAAGTCGGTGGCCGAGAGCAAGCTCACCGAGCTGCTCCACCGCCCGGTGAGCATCGAGGGGCTGTCGATCAACCCCTACGCCCTGTCGGCCGAAGTGCGCGGCCTGCGCGTGCTGGAGCGCGAGGGCGGGGCGACGGCGCTGAGCTTCGCCTCGCTGTACGCCAACGTCGAGCTCGAGTCGCTCTTCCGCGGCGGGGCGGTGGTGCAGGAGGTGAAGCTGGTCGAGCCGATGCTGAGCGTGCAGCGCCTCGAGGGCCAGCGCTACAACTGGTCGGACGTGATCGACGAGATGCTGGCCAAGCCGGACGACGGCTCGAAGAGCAGCTTCGCGGTGCACAACATCCGCATCGAGAAAGGCCGCATCGAATTCGACGACCGCCCGGCCGGGCTGAAGCACGTGGTGGCCGACCTGGAGCTGGGCGTGCCCTTCGTCTCCAACCTGCCGTCGCAGGTCGAGACCTTCGTCGAGCCGCTGCTGGCGATGAAGGTGAACGACACGCCCTTCGAGATCCGCGGCAAGGCCAAGCCCTTCGCGCCAGATCGCGAGTCGGTGGTCGACCTCAAGTTCGACGGTTTCGACCTGACCCGCTACCTCGCCTACCTGCCGGTCGAGAAGACCTTCCGCCTGCCCAGCGCGCGCCTGTCGTCCAGCCTGGAGGCCCGCTTCGAGCAGCCGCCGGGCGGCGCGCCGGCGCTCAACATCAAGGGCGGCGTGAGCCTGGAGGCGGTCGAAGTGCAGCACGCCGACGGCGCGCCGGCGATCAAGCTGCCCTCGCTGAAGGTGGCGATCGACCGGCTGGCGCCCCTCACCAAAGAGGTGGCGATCGCCAGCGTGACGCTGGACAAGCCGGAAGTCACCGCGAGCCGCGAGCGCGACGGCCGCATCAGCCTGCTGTCGCTGATCCCCAAGCCTGCCGCCGCGCCTGCGCCCGCGCCGGCCGCCGGCAAGCCCGACGAGAAGCCCGCCGCGCTGGCCCTCACGCTCGGCGAGTTCAAGATCGACGGTGGGCGGATCGACCTCACCGACCACCTCGCCGCCGGGCCCTTCCACAAGATCATCCAGGATTTCAAGGTCTCGCTGCGCAAGCTCGCGCTGCCGGCCGCGGCGCCCGCCGAGCTGGATTTCGGCTTCAGCACCGATGCCGGCGAGAAGCTCACCCACCAGGGCACGCTCTGCCTCGCGCCCCTCAAGGCGGCGGGGCAGCTCGAACTCAGCAGCCTCGACCTGCCGGCCCACAAGCTCTACCTGGCCGCGGCGATGAAGGAGGCCGAGCTGCTGTCGGGCAAGGTGGACGGGCGCGTCGCCTACGAATTTGCCCAGGAGGCCGCCGGCCCCGCGGTGAAGCTGAAGGCCGAGCGCCTGGCGCTGAAAGACCTCGGCCTGCGCCTGAAGGGCGAGAAGACCGAGCTCGTAAGGCTGGGCCTGCTCGAGCTGCGCGACACGGCCGTCGACACCACGGCCCGCAAGCTCGCGATCGGCGAGGTGAATGGCAAGGCCACGCGGGTGGTGCTGATCCGCGCCGCCGACGGCCTCTTCAACGCCCAGCGCCTGGCCGGCGCGCCGGAGGGCAAGCCGGTTGCGTCCAGGCCGGCGGGCAAGGCCGCGGCAAAGCCCGCCGACAGCGGCCCGCCCTGGCTGGTGGACGTGAAGCACGTGGCGCTGGACGACTGGGGTCTGCGGGTGGAAGACCGTACGCTCGCGCCGGCCATCGTCTTCAACGCCGAGCCGCTCACGCTGCGACTAGATGGCCTGTCGACGGCGAAGGGCGGCAAGGCGAAGCTCGACCTGCAGGCCGGCATCAACAAGCGTGGCCAGTTCGGCGTGAAGGGCACGCTGGGCCTCGCGCCGCTGGCGGGCAACCTCGACCTCGACCTCAAGGCCGTCGACATCACGATGCTGCAGCCCTACGTGACCGAGAAGGTGAAGATCGCCATCACCCGCGGCAAGCTCACCTCCCGCGGCCGGCTGGCCTTCGAGCTGCCGGCTTCCGGCGGGCCGAAGGGCGCGTTCAAGGGCAGCGTGACCCTGGGCGACTTCGCGTCGGTGGACAAGCTCAACGCCACCGATTTCCTCAAGTGGAAGTCGCTCTACTTCGGCGGGGTCGATGTGCGGCTGGCGCCGCTGGCGGTGAGCATCGACGACATCGCGCTGACCGATTTCTACACCCGCCTGATCCTCGACGCCCAGGGCGGCCTCAACATCCGCGAGATCACCGCCCAGCGCGCCAACGAGGCCAAGGCTGCGGCCGATGCCGCCAGGGCCAACGGCACGGTGCCCGCCAAAGAGCCCGAAAAACCTGCCGGGAAGACCGACGGCCAGGCGCTGGCGAAGGCCGAGCCGCCTCCGCCGGTGCGCATCAAGCGCATCACGCTGCAGGGCGGCAACATCGCCTACAGCGACCGCTTCATCAAGCCCAACTACGACGCCAACCTCACCGGCATGGGCGGCCGCCTCACCGGCCTGTCGTCCGACCCGAACACCATCGCCGAGCTCGACCTGCGCGGCAAGGTGGACAACTCGGCGCCGCTCGAGATCGTCGGCAAGCTCAACCCCTTCCGGCAGGACAGGGCGCTCGACATCCGCGCCTCGGTGAAGGATTTCGAGCTCTCCAGCGTGTCCACCTACGCCGCCAAGTACGTGGGCTACGGCATCGACAAGGGCAAGCTGTCGGCCCAGCTCGGCTACAAGATCGAGGACCGCAAGCTCAGCGCCACCAACCAGGTCTTCCTCGACCAGCTGACCTTCGGCGACAAGGTGGACAGCCCGAGCGCGCTAAAGCTGCCGGTGCTGCTGGCGGTGTCGCTGCTCAAGAACAGCCGCGGCGAGATCGACCTCGACCTGCCCGTCGGCGGCTCGCTCGACGACCCGCAGTTCAGCGTGGGCGGCATCGTGGTGAAGGTGATCGTCAACCTGATCAGCAAGGCCATCACCTCGCCCTTTGCGCTCCTGGGCTCGATCTTCGGTGGCAATGCCGAGGAGCTCGCCTGGCTGGATTTCGAGCCTGGCTTCGCGCGCCTCGGGCCGGGGGCCGACGACAAGCTCAAGTCGATCGCCAAGGTGATGGCCGACAAGCCGGGTCTCAAGCTCGAGATCGCCGGCCGCGTCGACCCTGCCACCGACCGGGAAGGCCTGCTGCGGGCGACGCTGCTCGGCAAGGTCGAGGCCTTGAAGGTGAAGGACATGGCGAAGAAGGGCGAATCCCTCGGCGACGACGGCCGCGTGACGGTGTCGCCCGCCGAATATCCGGCCCTGCTGACGCGCGTTTACAAGGACGAGAAGTTCCCGAAGCCGCGCAACGTGATCGGCCTGGCCAAGGATCTGCCGGTGCCCGAAATGGAAAAGCTGATCCTCGCCAACACCAAGGTCGGCGACGAGGATGTGCGCCTGCTCGGCCAGCAGCGCGCGCAGGCGGTCAAGAGCTGGCTGCTCGAGAAGGGCCAGGTGCCGGCTGAGCGCGTGTTCGTGCTGTCCACCCACGAGGGTGACGACGGCAAGCAGCCCAAGGCCCGGATCAGCCGGGTCGATTTCTCCTTGCGCTGAGCCGGAGGGCGACGATGCAGGCACACAAGCTGGACGAAACCCGGCGCGCCGAGGCCCTGGCCGGCTTGGCGGGCTGGGCGCCGGTGCCCGGGCGGGACGCGATCGGCAAGACCTTCCGCTTCGCCGACTTCAACGCCGCCTTCGGCTGGATGAGCCGGGTCGCGCTGATGGCCGAGCGGCTCGACCATCACCCCGAGTGGCGCAATGTGTACAACCGGGTGGAGGTGGTGCTCACCACCCACGACGCCGGGGGCGTCACCGGGCTCGATGTCGAACTGGCCCGCTTCATGGACGCGGCGGCGCGCTGAGGGCTTCCGCTGCACTGCGCCATGCGCACCTCGGGCGACGGTGCTAAGCTTTGCCAGACTGGCCTTATCCGCCGACAACAGACCTGCCACTGCGTCCGGTTTCACCGGAACGACAAAAAACCGGCGGGCTGCTTGAGGGAGAATACAGCACATGCATCTGACCTTTGACTGGCATGGGGCCTTGCGCCGTGCGCGCCAGGGGGTGAAGGAGCCCACTGACGCCGGCTGCACGGTGCCGCGGCTCGCCTGGAAGCGATTTCCCTACGGCGACCGGGTTTACCGCTACGGTGGCACCGCCCTGCACACCAACTGGTGCCGCCTCCACCGGGCCGACCGGGAGCCTTATCCGACCGTCGACAACCTCCTTGAGCTGCTGCGGGCCAACCCCGGCCTCGAGCCCCACGCGGCCAACCCGACGGCGCTGGCCCCGATGCTCGAGGAGGCGTGGCGCAGCTTTCACGCGGGCGACTTCGCCGATGCCGTCGAGCGCGGCCTGGCGGTCGGGCCGGTGGGTTTCGTGGTGGCCGCCCGTGCAGCCACCGTTTACGCCGGCCACCTCGAGGAAGACCCGACGCGGCGTCTCGCCATCCTGCGCGAGGCGCTGGAATCGGCGGCGGCGCTGGTCCAGCTCGCGCCGAACTGGGCCAACGCCTGGTATGCCCACGGCGCAGCGCTGGGGCGCTACAGCCAGCATCTGTCGGTGGTGAAGGCGCTCTCCCAGGGGCTGGGCAGCAAGGTGCGCGACAGCCTCCACCGGGCCCTGCAGCTCGAGCCCGGCCACGCGCATGCCCATGTTGGGCTGGGGGTCTATAACGCCGAAGTGATCGACAAGGTCGGCGCGATGGTGGGTGGCCTGACCTATGGGGTGCGCAAGGAGGCGGTGGTCGACCACTTCGAGGCCGCCCGGGCCCTGCACCCCCAGTCGCCGGTGGTCCTGGCCGAATACGCCCAGTCGGCATTGATGGTGCTGGGGGGGGCCCAGTCTGGCCGCGCCCACGCCCTGTGCGCCGATGCGGCGGCCTGCCAGCCGGTGGACGCCCTCGAGCGCCTGCACCTGGAATGGGCGCTGGGCGAGCTCGACGCCGGGGCCGAGTATCCCTGAGGCCTCTGGCGGCCCCGCCCTGCGGCCCGGGCTCAGCCCTTGGCGCGGATCAGGCGGGCCTTTTCCCGCTCCCAGTCGCGTTCCTTCTCGGTCTCGCGCTTGTCGAACTGCTTCTTGCCCTTGGCGAGGCCCACGCTGATCTTGATCCGGCCCTTGGTGTAGTGGAGGTCGAGGGGGACCAGCGCATAGCCGGCCCGCTCGACCTTGCCGATCAGCTTGGCGATCTCTTCGGCATGCAGCAGCAGCTTGCGGGTGCGCGTCGGGTCGGGGTGGATGTGGGTGGAGGCGGACTCCAGCGGGGTGATGTGCATGCCGACGATGAAGATCTCGGCGCTGCGGATCACCACGTAGCTTTCCTTGATGTTGGCGCGCCCGGCCCGAATGGCCTTGACCTCCCAGCCCTGGAGCACCAGGCCGGCTTCGTATTTGTCCTCGATGAAGTAATCGTGGAAGGCCTTGCGGTTGTCGATGATGCTCATTGGCGTAGGCTCGTGGGGGCGCGTAAAATCGCTGATTTTAACAGCTCGGTAGCCCCGCCGCGTCCCGATGGCAGCCGTCAAGAAAATCGTACTGATCGAATTCACCCCGGTCCAGATGTTCGATCTGGTCGACCGTTGCGAGGAATACCCGAAGTTCCTTCCGTGGTGCGGGGGCAGCGAGGTGCAGTCCCGCGACGAGAAGGTCACCCGGGCAACCCTGCACATCAACTACCACGGGATCAAGTCCCACTTCAGCACCGAGAACGAGAAACACTACCCGTCCCACATGCTGATCCGCCTGACCGACGGGCCCTTCACGCACCTGGACGGCTCCTGGAACTTCATCCCGCTGGGTGATGCCGCCTGCAAAGTGGAGTTCAACCTGCACTACGAATTCTCCAGCCGCCTCATCGAGAAGGCGGTGGGGCCGGTGTTCAACCACATCGCCAACACCTTCGTCGATTCCTTCGTGAAGCGTGCCGGGCAGGTTTACGGCGGAAAGGCCTGAGATGTCCGATTCGATCAACGTCGAAGTCTGCTACGCCCTGCGCGACCGCCAGGAGATCGTCCGCCTCAAGCTGCCCGCCGGCTGCACCGTGCAGCGCGCCGTGGAGGCCTCCGGCCTGTTGCAGAAGCACCCCGAGATCGACATCGCCAAGACCAACAAGCTGGGTGTCTTCGCCAAGCTGGTCAAGGGCGACACGGTGCTGCGCGACCGCGACCGGGTCGAGATCTACCGCCCGCTGATCGCCGACCCGAAGGACGTGCGCCGCAAGCGCGCGGAAGAGGGCAAGGTCATGAAGAAGGGCGGCGGGCCGGCCGAGGACGCGGCCGGCTGAGGCCGGGGCTACTTGCAGTTGCGGGCGACGTACTTGCTCAGGCGCTCGATCTCGGCCTCGTGCTCGGTGTCGTCGAGCACCACGCGTTCGCCGTTCTCGGCAAAGCGGGCGACCCGCTGGCCGTCCTGCATGGCCACCAGCTGCGCCCGGGCTTCGCTGCAATCCTTCTGGCGGGCGTCCGCGTTGGCCCGCTCGCTGGCGGCTTTCTCCTCGGCCTCGGCGGCCGTGGCCCGGCGTTTCTTGAAGGCGAGCTCCTTCTCGGCCATCGATGGGGCCGCCTGACGGCCATCGGCCGCAGGGGCTTTTTCGGGCGCCAGCGGCGCCTTGCGCAGGGTTCTCACGCTGGCTTCGGCGGGCGGCATGTCGGAGTAATGAACGCGCCCGGCGGAGTCTTTCCAGCTGTATATTTCCTGGCCGGAGGCCGCCGTGGCGGCAAGAGCGAGCACGACGGCCGGAAGTTTGTGCAACATTGGGTACTCCATCAGGACAAAGCTTTTGCCGCAAGCCGGCGAGCTACGTATAATACGGATTTGATTCAAGGGATTAAAGCCATGCGAGTGATCCAGAAGGCGCTGACGTTTGACGACGTCCTTCTCATCCCCGCCCATTCGAGCGTTCTCCCGCGCGACGTCAGCCTCCAGACGAAACTCACGCGCAACATTACCCTGAATATTCCCCTGGTGTCTGCCGCAATGGACACCGTCACCGAAGCACGCCTCGCCATTGCGCTCGCGCAGGAAGGCGGGATCGGGATCGTTCACAAGAACCTGACCCCCCAGCAGCAGGCGGCCGAAGTGGCCAAGGTAAAACGCTTCGAATCGGGCATCCTCAAGGACCCGATCACCATCCCGCCGACCATGACGGTCCGCGAGGTGCTCAACCTCACCCGTACCCACAAGTTCTCCGGCCTGCCGGTGGTGGAAAACGGCAAGGTGATCGGCATCGTCACCAACCGTGACACCCGCTTCGAGACCAATCTCGACCAGCCCGTGTCGGCGATCATGACGCCCCAGTCGCGCCTGGTCACCGTGCGCGAGGGCGCCAGCCTCGACGAAGGCCGTGCGCTGATGCACAAGCACCGCCTCGAGCGCGTGCTGGTGCTCAACGATGCGGGCGAGCTGGCCGGCCTCATCACCGTCAAGGACATGATGAAGTCCACCGAGCACCCGCTCGCCGCCAAGGACAGCCTCGGCCGCCTGCGCGTCGGTGCGGCCATCGGCGTCGGTGCCGGCACCGAGGAGCGTGCCGCGCTGCTGGCTGAGGCCGGCGTCGACGTGATCGTCGTCGATACCGCCCACGGCCATTCGCAGGGCGTGCTCGACCGCGTGAGCTGGGTCAAGAAGAACTTCCCGCAGGTCGAGGTCATCGGCGGCAACATCGCCACCGCCGCCGCCGCGAAGGCGCTGGTGGATGCCGGTGCCGACGGCGTCAAGGTGGGCATCGGCCCCGGTTCGATCTGCACCACCCGCATCGTGGCCGGTGTCGGCGTGCCGCAGATCACCGCGGTCGACAACGTCGCCACCGCGCTGGCCGGCTCCGGCGTGCCGATGATCGCCGACGGCGGCATCCGCTACTCGGGCGACATCTCCAAGGCCATCGCCGCCGGTGCCAACGTGGTGATGCTGGGCGGCCTGTTCGCCGGCACCGAAGAGGCGCCGGGCGAGACCGTGCTGTTCCAGGGGCGCTCCTACAAGTCCTACCGCGGCATGGGTTCGCTGGGGGCGATGCAGCAGGGCGCCGCCGACCGTTACTTCCAGGAGAACGACGGCAACGTGGACAAGCTGGTGCCCGAAGGTATCGAAGGCCGGGTGCCCTACAAGGGGGCGGTGACCGCGGTGATCCACCAGCTGATGGGCGGCCTGCGCGCCTCCATGGGCTACGTGGGCTGTGCCACCATCGACGAGATGCGCACCCGCGCCGAGTTCGTCGAGATCACCTCGGCCGGCATCCGCGAGTCCCACGTCCACGACGTGCAGATCACCAAGGAAGCACCCAACTACCACGTGGATTGATCCTGGTCCGTCCGGTAGTGCCCCTGAAGGCAGCCTGCGGGTTGCCTTCAGTCCGTTTACAGCCACGGCGCTTGCCGTGCCGGCGCCATGCCGGGCGATAATCGGGGTCCGACTGCGCCACCGGGCCCGGCCCGAATCTCCTGATGACAATGAACCCTAGTCGAAGCGACAACCCGCCCGCCGCCGCGCCGGTGGTCGAAGTCAGCGGCCTGTGCCGCAGTGTGACGGCCGACGGTGGGCCGCTGCTGCACATCCTCGAGGATGTCTCGTTTGCGATTTCCCCTGGCGAGGCGGTGGCGATCGTCGGGGCGTCCGGCTCCGGGAAGTCCACCCTGCTCGGCCTGCTGGCCGGGCTGGATTCGCCGACCCGCGGCACGGTGAAGATCCGCGGGCAGGATCTGTCTTCCCTCGACGAGGACGGCCGCGCGGCGCTGCGGGGGGCCTGCGTGGGCTTCGTGTTCCAGTCCTTCCAGCTGCTGCCGGCGCTGACGGCCCTGGAGAACGTGATGCTGCCCCTTGAGCTCGCCGGCCGCAGCGATGCGCGCCGGGAGGCCGAGGCCTGGCTTGGGCGGGTGGGGCTGGCCGGGCGGCTCGGGCATTACCCGCGCCAGCTGTCGGGGGGCGAGCAGCAGCGGGTGGCGGTGGCCCGGGCCTTCGCGCCGCGGCCGGCGCTGGTGCTGGCCGACGAGCCCACCGGCAACCTCGACGTGGCCACCGGCGAGGCAGTGATCGAGCTGATGTTCTCGCTCAACGTCGAATCGGGCACGACCCTGGTGCTGGTCACCCACGACAACGCGCTGGCAGCCCGCTGTGGCCGGACCCTGCGGCTCGCCTCGGGGCGCCTTGTGGGCGCCTGAACGCCGGGCGTGGCGCAATGAAAAAGGGCTGCCCGCGGGCAGCCCTTTGTGCAAGCGGCCACAGCCGCGTCAGACGACGGCTTCCTGCTTTTCCTTCTTGGGCTGGATGAACTGCTCGCGGGACACGCCGAGCCACATCACCAGCGGGCTGGCCACCAGCACCGACGAGTAGATGCCGAAGCAGATGCCGATGGTCAGCGCCAGCGCGAAGTAGTAAAGGGTTTCGCCGCCGAACAGCAGCATCGACAGCACCATGATCTGGGTGGAGCCGTGGGTGATGATGGTACGGCTGATGGTGCTGGTGATCGCGTGGTCGAGCACTTCCGGGGTGGTGAGGCCGCGCTTCTTCTTGAAGGTTTCGCGCACCCGGTCGAAGACTACCACCGACTCGTTCACCGAGTAGCCCAGCACCGCCAGCGTGGCGGCCAGCACCGGCAGCGAGAACTCCCACTGGAACAGCGCGAAGAAGCCCAGGATGATGATCACGTCGTGGAGGTTGGCGATGATCGCCGACACCGCAAAACGCCACTCGAAGCGCATCGCCAGGTACACCACGATGCCGCCGATCACCAGCAGCAGCGCCATCGCGCCGTCGGAGGCGAGCTCCTTGCCGACCTGCGGGCCGACGAACTCGACCCGGCGCAGCTCGGGCTTGCCGCCCTCCAGGGCGTTGAGGCTGGCCATGACCTTGTCGCTGACCTTGCCGGTCTCCATGCCTTCCCGGTTGGGCAGGCGGATCAGCACGTCGCGGGAGCTGCCGAAGTTCTGCACCTGGGCGTCCTGGTAGCCCTCCTTGCCGAGGGCGTCGCGGAGCTTGTCGAGGGCCGGGGCCTCGGCATAGCTGACTTCCATCAGCGTGCCGCCGGTGAACTCGACGCTGAAATGCAGCCCCTTGGTGGCCAGGAAGAAGACCGCGAGCAGGAAGGTGACCAACGAGATGACGTTGAACACCAGCGCGTGCTTCATGAACGGGATGTCTTTTTGGATCCGGAAGAATTCCATGATGAATGTCCGTTGTGTGCCGTTCGTGCCGGGGCGTCAGACGCCCGGCTTCCAGACCTGGCCGATGGCCAGTTTCTCGAGCTTGCGCTTCTTGCCGTAGATCAGGTTGACCAGGCCGCGGGAGACCAGGATCGCGCTGAACATCGAGGTGAGGATGCCGAGGCAATGCACCACCGCAAAGCCGCGCACCGGGCCGGAGCCGAAGACGAGCAGGGCGATGCCGGCGATCAGCGTGGTGACGTTGGAGTCGAGGATGGTGTCGAAGGCGCGGTCGTAGCCGGTGGCGATGGCCGCCTGGGGGCTGGAGCCGTTGCGCAGCTCCTCGCGGATGCGCTCGTTGATCAGCACGTTGGCGTCGATGGCCATGCCGAGGGTCAGCGCGATGGCCGCGATGCCGGGCAGCGTCAGCGTCGCCTGCAGCAGCGACAGCAGCGCCACCAGCAGCAGCAGGTTGGAGGCCAGCGCGATGACCGACACGAAGCCGAACAGCATGTAGTAGGCGCACATGAAGACGGCGATCGCAATGAAGCCCCACATCGTGGAGTGGAAGCCCTTGGTGATGTTCTCGGCGCCGAGGCTGGGGCCGATGGTGCGCTCCTCGATGATCTCCATCGGCGCGGCCAGGGAGCCGGCGCGCAGCAGCAGGGCGGTGTCGGTGGCCTCTTCGGAGCTCATGCGGCCGGAGATCTGCACGCGGCCGCCGCCGATCTCGCTGCGGATCACCGGGGCGGTGACGACTTCGCCCTTGCCCTTCTCGATCAGCAGGATGGCCATCCGCTTGTTGATGTTCTCGCGGGTGATGTCCTTGAAGATGCGGGCGCCGGCGGCGTCGAGGGTGAGGTGCACGGCCGGTTCGTGGGTCTGGCCGTCGAAGCCGGGCTGGGCGTCGGTGAGGCGCTCGCCGGTGAGGACGACCTGCTTCTTGACCAGCAGCGGGTTGCCGCCACGCTCGGAATAGAGCTCGGTGCCCGGCGGGATGCTGCCCTGCAGCGCGCCTTCGAGGGCGCCCGGGGTGTCGTCCACCAGGCGGATCTCGAGGGTCGCGGTGCGGCCCAGGATGTCCTTGGCCTTGGCCACGTCCTGCACACCCGGCAGCTGCACCACGATGCGGTCGAGGCCCTGCTGCTGGATGACGGGTTCGGCCACACCGAGCTCGTTGATGCGGTTGTGCAGGGTGCCGATGTTCTGGCGGATCGCGAACTCCTGGATGGTCTTCTGGGCCAGCGGGGTGAGGGTGGCGGTGAGCTTGAAGTCGGCGCCGTCCTGGCCCTCGACGAGCTGCAGGTCGTTGTTGGCGGCGCCGATCACGCTCCGCGCGCGGGCCTGGGTCTCGGCGTCGCGGAACTTGACGACCACGCCGGCGCCCTCACGGCTGATGCCGGCGTGGCGGATGTTCTTGTCGCGCAGCAGGGTGCGCAGGTCGCCGGTGGTGGCGTCGAGGCGCTTGGTGACCGCGCCCTTCATGTCCACCTGGAGCAGGAAATGCACGCCGCCGCGCAGGTCGAGGCCCAGGTACATGGGCAGCGCGTGGATGCTGGTGAGCCACTGGGGGCTGGCGGACAGCAGGTTGAGGGCGACCACGTAGGACGGGTCGGCGGCGTCCGGGTTGAAGGCCTTCTCGATGGCGTCCTTGGCCTTCAGCTGGGTGTCGGTGTCGCGGAAGCGGGCGCGCACGCTGGTGACGTCGGCGAACAGGCCGTCGTGCTGGATGCCGGCCGCCGCGAGGCTTTCCTCGACGCGCTTGATGGCCGTGGAGGCGTCGAGCTTGAGCGTGGCCTTGCCGCTGGAGACCTGGACGGCGGGCACCTCCCCGTAGAAATTCGGCAGGGTGTAGATGAGGCCCCACAGCAGCACGAGGCCGATGAGGAGGTTTTTCCAGAGAGGGTAGCGGTTCATGGTCGGGCGGAAAGGAAGGGATGCGGAGTTGATGCTGCGCGGCCCGGCGGGCCGAGCAATGGCTCGGCCCGCCCCGGCGCTCAGATCGACTTGATGGTGCCCTTCGGCAGCACTGCGCCGACGGCTTGTTTCTGGACGATGATCTGGGTGTTGGCAGCGACTTCGACGGTGACGTAGGCGTCGCTGATCGACACGACCTTGCCGACGATGCCGCCTTGGGTCAGCACTTCGTCGTTCTTCTGCAGACCTTCGAGGAGGGCCTTGTGTTCCTTGGCGCGCTTCATCTGCGGGCGGATCATCAGGAACCACAGCACGACGAACATGAAGATCAGCGGCAGCACGCCGGTGATGCTCGACATCGGGTCCTGCGCGGCAGCGGGGGCGGCCTGGGCAAAGGCGTTGGAAATCAGCACATTGAACTCCTGTGGGGAGATGAAAAGCGTCGCATTATAGCAGCACCCGCGGACGGCCTTCCGTGCGCAGCGGAAGCGCCGACGGGCGGCCCGGCCGGCGGCGAGGCAAAAAAAAGCGGCGTCTGCCGCGAGGCAGACGCCGTCAAATCTCCACGAGGGAGAGGAGGGAGAAAAACACGGTTGGGCCGGTCGGCGGACCGGCGGGCTGCCTGGAGATGCTCAGGCGGCCTTGCTCATCTGATTGCAGAAACGCTGCCAGTTGGCAGACATCGCGGTGACCATCTGCTCGGCGGCGATCAGGGGCAGCAACCCCAGGCGGCTCTGGCAGCGCACCAGGGACTCGATCTGCGGCGCGCACAGGGTGCTGCGCTCGGCTTCGAGGAGTTCGCGGAAGCGGGTTTCGGCCGCGCCCCAGAATTCGGAGGTGCCTACCCAGCCGGTGTCGGCAGTGGCTTCGCGGACGGCCTGGCGCCACAGCGCTTCAGCGCGCTCCAGCGATACGCCGGCCTTGCGGGCCTGCCACGGTAAGAGTTTGGGCGTTTTCATGCTGTTGCTCCTGTTGGTTGCATCATTCGAACGGGGTTGCGGCAACGGCATGTGCGGCCGTTTTGGTGCGATGCAATATCTGCATGTTTTTTATTAACCCTATAAAACATAAGGTTAAGAATGGTTTCCCGTTCGTTTGTTGCATTGCACAATCAAAATTCTAGGCAACCAGATCAAGCTCCGCAAGCTGTCTTGCATTTTGTTTCAGGAATTTGATCACGGCGTGTTGGTT
>JAKLLM010000413.1 GCA_023150125.1 Zoogloea sp. | reverse complement strand
GACTACGAGCAGTGGCCGATCTTCGCTCCCCTGTGGATGCTGTTCCTCGCCAACATCACCTGCAGCTCCGGCTCCACCGGCGGCGGCATCAAGATGATCCGCACTCTGATCCTCGCCAAGCAGGCCAACCGCGAGCTCACCCGGCTGGTGCACCCCGCCATCGTGAATCCGGTCAAGGTCGGCGGCAGCCCGATCCCCAACAACGTGGTCATCGCGGTGCTCGGCTTCATCTTCCTTTACTTCATGAGCGTCGTGATGCTCACCTTCCTGCTGATCCTCAGTGGGCTCGACTTCATCAGCGCCCTTGGGGCGGTGGTGGGCAGCATCACCAACGCGGGGCCGGGCCTCGGCGTGGTCGGCCCCTCGTCCAACTACGCCGGCCTCACCGATTTCCAGACCTGGGTGTGCAGCTTCACGATGCTCCTCGGCCGCCTCGAAGTGCTGTCGCTGGCGGTGGTGTTCACGCCGCAGTTCTGGCGAAAATAGGTAATAGGAAATGGGTAGTGGGAAGTGGGCGTTGCTGAACGCGGCTGCGCTGGCGATCAGCCGCCGCCCCCCCACTACCCACTACCCACTACCCACTTCCTACTCCCCACTTCCTACTCCCCATTCCCCAAAAAGCGGATAATCCCGCCTTTGCCGCCCTGAGCGGTACCGCTGCCGAGGATTCCAAGTGAGCCGTCCGAAGAACGACACCTTCCTGCGCGCGCTGTTGCGCCAGCCCACCGACTACACCCCGCTCTGGCTGATGCGCCAGGCCGGCCGCTACCTGCCCGAATACCGCGAGACGCGCAAACGCGCCGGCAGCTTCCTCGACCTCTGCAAGAGCCCCGGCCTGGCCTGCGAAGTCACGCTGCAGCCCCTCACCCGCTACAAGCTCGACGCCGCCATCCTCTTCTCCGACATCCTCACGGTGCCCGACGCGATGGGCCTCGGCCTGTACTTCGCCGAAGGCGAGGGCCCCAAGTTCGAGCGCCCGCTGAAGGAAGAATGGGAGATCCGCAACCTCGCCGTGCCCGACCCCAACATCGAGCTCGGCTACGTGATGGACGCCGTCGCCGAGATCCGCCGCGCCCTCGACAACTCGGTGCCGCTGATCGGCTTCTCCGGCAGCCCGTGGACGCTCGCCTGCTACATGGTCGAAGGCGGCGGCTCCGACGACTACCGCAAGGTCAAGGGCCTGCTCTACAGCCGCCCCGACCTCATGCACCACATCCTCGGCGTCACCGCCCAGGCCGTCACCGCCTACCTCAACGCCCAGATCGAAGCCGGCGCCCAGGCCGTGATGATCTTCGACTCCTGGGGCGGCGTGCTGGCCCATGACGCCTACCGCGAATTCTCCCTGGCCTACATCCGCCAGATCGTCGCCGGCCTCACCCGCGAGAAGGACGGCGAGCGCGTGCCGTGCATCGTGTTCACCAAGGGCGGCGGCCTGTGGCTGGCCGACATCGCCGACTGCGGCACCGACGCCGTCGGCCTCGACTGGACCGTCGACATCGGCGCCGCGCGTCGCCTGGTCGGCGACAAGGTCGCGCTGCAGGGCAACCTCGACCCGGCCGTGCTGTTCGGCAGCCCGGAGGCCGTCGCCGCCGAAGCCCGCAAGGTGCTCGACGCCTACGGCCCCCACCCCGGCCACGTCTTCAACCTCGGCCACGGCATCTCCCAGTTCACCCCGCCCGAGAACGTCACGGTGCTGGTGGACACCGTCCACGAATACAGCCGCCAGCTGCGGGCCCAGGCCGGCTGAAGGCCTGTGATTCGGTAATACCCGAAGGCCGGCCCGCGCCGGCCTTTTTTGTTTCCGCGACACCGAAAACAAGAGGGGCAAAGACGCCCCCGTCAAGCAGAAAATTTGTCGGGCAGGGCTTGACTTGTACACAGCGCCTGAGCGTGTTTCGATCACGTTACAGAAACCTTTCCCAAGCGCTCAGCATTTTTTCAAGTCTTTGTTTTTAAACGATATAATTTTTGTTCAGGAATTAGGCAGAGCAGGCGGAAGGCTTGCTGGGAGCGGGTTTTGAAGCACTTTACCCACGTTTCCCACAAAGTTATCCACAGATTTTGTGGACAAGGACAAATACCCGCTTCGAGCCAAAGGTTTCAGGATTGTTTCCCACGCAGAACTTCATCAAACCACCCCAAGTCTTTGAAACAAAAGCCATTTAACTCCGGTTTGCAAAAAGCCTCGAAAAACC
>JAKLLM010000412.1 GCA_023150125.1 Zoogloea sp. | reverse complement strand
CCCCGGCACCAAGGAAGCCCGCTACACCCACCTGATGAGCGGCGAGCCCGCGGCCCACGCCTTCGAGAGCAGCGGAGAAGCCGCCGCGCCCCGCGGCAGCCGCGTCGGCGAGCTCGAGGAAGAAGTCCGCCGCCTGCGCCAGCAGCTCGAATGGCTCACCAACGAGTTCGAAGCCTTCCGCAAGCAGTTCCAGTAAGCGTTTCAACCACGCCGCCGGGCCGGCCCCCCTGAGCTTTACGGGGCACGGCCCACCCGGCCACCACACTGCATCTCAGACACACCGATGTTCGTCCACCCCCAGTTCGACCCCATCGCCCTCTCCGTCGGCCCGCTGTCCATCCGCTGGTACGGGCTGATGTACCTCGTCGCCTTCATCCTCTTCGTCGTGCTCGGCCGCGCCCACGCGCGCCGCCGCCCCGAGCTCGGCTGGACGCCCCAGCAGATCGACGACCTGCTCTTCTACGGCGTGCTCGGCGTGATCCTCGGCGGCCGCCTGGGCTACGTGCTGTTCTACAAGCCCGCCTACTACCTCGCCCACCCGGCCGAGATCCTCGCCGTGTGGCAGGGCGGCATGGCCTTCCACGGCGGCTTCCTCGGCGTGCTGGTCGCCATGTGGCTGTTCGGCTGGCGCACCCAGCGCCCCTGGCTGGCCGTCACCGATTTCATCGCCCCGCTGGTGCCGCTGGGCCTCGCCGCCGGGCGGATGGGCAACTTCATCAACGGCGAGCTCGTCGGCCGCGTCACCGACGTGCCCTGGGCGATGGTCTTCCCGCAGGTCGACGGCCTCGCCCGCCACCCCTCGCAGCTCTACCAGTTCGCCCTCGAGGGGCTCAGCCTGTTCGTCATCCTGTGGTGGTTCTCGGCCAAACCCCGGCCCCGCGGGCTGGTGTCGGCGGTCTTCCTGATCGGCTACGGCGCCTTCCGCTTCATCGCCGAGTTCGGCCGCGAGCCCGACGACTTCCTCGGCCTCCTCACCTTCGGCATGTCGATGGGCCAGTGGCTGTCGCTGCCGATGATCCTCGCCGGCCTGCTGATGGCCGCCTGGGCCATCAAGCGCCAGGCCTGAGCCCACCCGCATCCCGACCCCACCCGCAACCCAACCCGGAGAGTGCCCATGTCCGCCCTGTTCCAGCCCCTGCAAGCCGGTGCCCTGCTGCTGCCCAACCGCATCCTGATGGCACCGCTCACCCGCTGCCGCGCCAGCGCCGACAACGTCCCCACCGAGCTGATGGCCACCCACTACGCCCAGCGCGCCAGCGCCGGCCTGCTGATCGCCGAGGCCACCATGGCGATGCCCGGCAACGGCGCCTTCGGCAACGAGCCGGGCATCCACTCCGACGCCCAGGTGGCCGGCTGGAAGCAGGTCACCGACGCCGTGCACGCCGCCGGCGGGCGCATCGTGCTGCAGATCTGGCACGGCGGCCGCGCCTGCCACCCGCTCTTCAACAACGGCGCCCAGCCGGTCGGCCCCAGCCCCATCGCCATCACCAACAACGAAGTGCGCACCGCCGACGGCAAGCAGCCCTACGTCACCCCCCGCGAGCTGCGTGACGACGAGATCCCGGCCATCGTCGCCGGCTTCGGCAAGGCCGCCGCCAACGCGAGGGCCGCCGGCTTCGACGGCGTCGAGGTGCACGGCGCCAACGGCTACCTGCTCGACGAGTTCCTGCGCGACGGCGCCAACCGCCGCAGCGGCCCCTACGGCGGCCCCCTCGAGAACCGCGCCCGCCTGCTCCTCGAAGTGCTCGACGCCACCTGCGCCGTGTGGGGCGCCGACCGGGTCGGCCTGCGCCTCTCGCCGCTCAACAGCTTCAACAGCATGGCCGACAGCGACCCGGTGGGCCTCGTCACCTGGCTCGCCGGGCGCCTCAACGCCTACAAGCTGGCCTACCTGCACGTGATGCGTGCCGACTTCCTCAGCCAGCAGAAGGGCGACGTGCTCACCCCCGCCCGCCAGGCCTACGAAGGCGTGCTGATCGGCAACATGGGCTACAGCCCCCTCGAGGCCGCCAGCGCCGTCGAGGCCGGCCAGCTCGACGCGGTGGCCTTCGGCGTGCCCTTCCTGGCCAACCCCGACCTCCCCGCCCGCATCAAGGCCGGCGCCCAGCTCAACCCCGCCGACCCGGGCACCTTCTACACCGGTGGCGCGGCCGGCTACACCGACTACCCCTTCATGCAGTAAGCAAGCCCTCCCGGCGGG
>JAKLLM010000011.1 GCA_023150125.1 Zoogloea sp. | reverse complement strand
GAGCGGCCCGACCCGCGCAAGCTGCCGGCCGACGAAGCCGCCGCCGAGCGGGCGATCCGCCAGGCCCTGGCAGAGCCCGGCAGCGTGGCGGCCCTGCCCGCCGCCAAGCGCCCGCCGACGCCGGTCGCCCTGTGGCTGTATCCGGCGCCGGTGGCCATCGACCGGCGCCAGTCCGAACCGCCCGCCACCCCGGCCGAGCGCCCCGAGGGCGGCCGCAAGACCCAAGACGCCACCGACCGCCGCCGCCAGGCCCAGCGGGAGGACATGCCCGACGGCAAGAACGGCCTCAACCTGCCCTTCCGCGCCGAGAGCCTGCTGTCGTTTGCCGAATACGTGAAGGTCAATCGCGGCCAGGACGACGACGACAGCGACGACCCGGCCCGCGCCGCCGCCGACATGGACCGCATCTCGGTGGCCCAGGACACCCGCGACACGGCGTCAAAGCTGCGCTTCGACCTCGACCTTCCCTCTGCGGCCCAGGACGACATCCCCCTCGAAAGCGGCATCCTGCTGCCGGAGTGGGACTGGAAGAAGCAGCAGCTCAAGCGCGACATGTGCCGCCTTACATTGCTCGACCCGCGCAACGCCGCGCCCTGCGAGTTGCCCGCGCACCTGCTGCGCCCGGCGCGGCGCCTGCGCCACCAGTTCGAGGCGCTCACCCCGGCCCGGCGCTGGCTGAAGAACCAGCCGGAAGGCCCCGAGCTCGACATCGACGCCTGCGTGCGCGCCTTCGCCGACCGGCGCACCGGCCATGCCATCGACAGCGCCGGCGGCTACCTGGCCTGCGAGCGGCGCGAGCGCGACCTGTGCTGCCTGGTGCTGGCCGACCTGTCGCTGTCCACCGACACCTGGGTGAGCGACGAGCAGCGGGTGGTCGACGTGATCCGCGACAGCCTGTGGCTGTTCTCCGAGGCCCTCGGCGCCACCGGCGACCCCTTCGGGCTGTACGGCTTCTCGTCGCGCAAGCGCGACCACATCCGCTTTCACCGCATCAAGGATTTCGACGAGCCCGCCGACGCGCGCATCCGCGGCCGCATCGGCGCGCTCAAGCCGGGCTTCTACACCCGCATCGGCGCGGCGATCCGCTACGCCACGCAGATCCTGGCCAAGCGGCCGGAGTCCCTCAAGCTGCTGCTCATCCTGTCGGACGGCAAGCCCAACGATGTGGACCACTACGAGGGCCGCTACGGCATCGAGGACACCCGGATGAGCCTCAACGCGGCCCGCCAGGAGGGCGTGCGGCCTTTCTGCGTGACCATCGACAAGGAGGGCCAGGGCTACCTGCCGCACCTCTTCGGGCCGGCCGGCTACACCATCCTGCGCAAACCCTCCGAGCTGCCGGCGCGCCTGCCGCTGCTCTACGCCCAGCTCACCAGCGCCTGAGGCCTGCGTCACCCGCCGGCGGCGGCAGTGTTGTAGCGGTGGACGACGGAAGTCGCCCTCGACGCCGTGCCCGGCCGCTGGCGGGTGAGGCTAGGCCTCCACCTCGGCCCGGCGCCGGGCGAGGTACAGCGGGCCGACTTCGGCGACGAGCCTCTCGCAGCTCAGCCAGATGTCCGGGTGCGGGCGGAAGCTGTCGCGCAGCTGCTTCCAGAGCGGCGAAGCCTTGTGGAGCAGCTCGTGGATCATGGTGTCGAGGAGGTCCAGCGCGTCGTCGTCGGAGAGCCGCGCCAGGTAGCGCGGGTTGAGGCGCAGGGTGTCGGAGTGCCAGCGGTACTGCCCCAGCACCCGGCCGGCGGGCGACAGCTTGCGGGTGCACAGGTGCCGCGGAATGCCCAGGTGGGGCAGGGCCTCGCGGACGATGTCGAGGGCCAGGTCGATGTCGCGCTGAGTCATCGAATGCGTTCTTGGTGGAATGATGGGAAGCCCGCCGGCGGACGGCGGGGTAGGGCGGAAGGGGCTGACGAGGGCGTCACACGCCCCAGGTCACCGGCACCTTGTCCTTGAGGGAGCGCTCCAGCAGGTCGAGCAGCGGCACCGCGCGCTGGAAGAAGCTCACGCCGCCACCGGCGGGCTTGGCGTCGCCTTCGTCTTCGGCGGCGGCCGCGCTCTCGGCGAGGCGCGCCTTGTCGGCGTCGATGGCACCGCGCACCGCGGCGATGGCGGCCGGCAGCTGCTCGACGGTGACGATGCCCTTCGCATCGGCCGGGTCCTTGCCGAGCACGCTCAGCATCTCCTTGCCATTTTTCTCGAACATGATCACGTCGCCGCTGGCGGGGGATTTGAAGATGATCAGCATGCTGGGCAGCCCTTGCAATGGAATGTCACCATTGTAGGCCCGTGCGGGCCTCTCGCGGAAAACCCCAAGCTCGTTTTGTGGCGGAGAGTGCTACCGTGCGTGTCCGATTCCTCCGCCGCTCGAACCGTGGATAAAGGCAAGACTCTCTCCGGCATCGCCTTTGGCCTGGGTGCCTATGGCATCTGGGGTTTCTTCCCGCTGTTCTTCCGCCAGCTGGGCCACGTGAGCCCGGCCGACGTGCTGTGCAACCGCGCCCTGTGGGCCTGCCTGGTGGTCACCCTGATCCTCGTCGCGCGGCGCGGCTGGCGTCAGGTGGGGGCGGCCATGCGGCAGCCCGGCACGCTGCTGCGCCTCACCGCCGCGGCGTGGCTGGTGGGGGCCAACTGGCTGGGGTTTTTGTGGGCGGTGGACCAGCACCTGGTGATCGCCGGCAGCCTGGGCTATTTCCTCACGCCGCTGGTGAATGTGCTGCTGGGCATGCTGGTGCTCAAGGAGCGCCTCAACGCCAAGGAGTGGGTGGCTGTCGGGCTGGCGGTGGTGGCGGTGGGCAACGAGTTCGTGGCCCTCGGCAGCCTGCCATGGGTGTCGCTGTTCCTGGGCGGCACCTTCGGGCTGTACGGGCTGGTGCGCAAGCAGGTGCCGGTGGATGCGGTGTCGGGGCTGTGGCTCGAGACCCTGTCGATGCTGCCGCTGGTGGCGCTGTACACCCTGTGGCAGGCCAGCCAGGGGCACACCGTGTTCACCGGCCACGATGGCCTCACCGACTTCCTGCTGGCCATGTCCGGGCTGATGACGGCGCTGCCGCTGATGCTGTTTGCGGCGGCCACCCAGCGCCTCAACCTGGCCACCGTGGGCATGCTGATGTACATCAACCCGACGATGCAGCTGGTCACCGCCGTGTGGATCTTCGGCGAGGCGCTGCAACCCGCCCGCCTGCTCACCTTCGCGCTGATCTGGGCCGGGCTGCTGGTGTATAGCTGGAGCGGCTGGCAGAAGTATCGGCAGGGGTGAGCGCCGCTCGCCTGCACCTCCACTATGTGCCGTGGCACGTTTTGCCATACCGTGTGCTGGCGCATTGATCTTGCGAAACAACGGTGGCAGCGCGGATGAGCGCTGCTTGGGCCGGTCGTCGCCAGAACTGCAATCGAGCGGTTTGGCGCACCGCCATGTTAATTGTCTTCAGGCAAAAATCATGCAGATGCGTATCGGAATCGACCTCGGTGGAACAAAGATCGAGGTGATCGCCCTCGGCGCGGCAGGGCGGGTGCTCGCCCGGCATCGGGTGCCGACGCCCCAGGGGGATTACGCGGCGACGCTGGCGGCGGTGGTCGGGCTGGTCGAACGGGTCGAGGACGAAACTGCGCGGCGCGGCACGGTGGGGGTCGGCACGCCGGGGGCGCTGTCGCGGGTGAGCGGCCTCATCAAGAATGCCAATTCCACCTGCCTGATCGGCGAGCCGCTGAAGGACGACCTGCAGGCGCTGCTCGGCCGCGAGGTGCGCGTCGCCAACGACGCCAACTGCTTTGCCCTGTCCGAGGCGGTGGATGGGGCTGGGCAGGGCGCGCCGGTGGTGTTCGGGGTGATCCTGGGCACCGGGGTCGGCGCCGGCATCGTGGTGAACGGGCGGGCGCTGGACGGCGCCAACGGCATCGCCGGCGAGTGGGGCCACAACCCGCTGCCCCTGCCGGCGGGTGACGACCTGCCCCTGCCGTCGTGCTACTGCGGCCGCGCCGGCTGCATCGAAACCTACCTGTCGGGCCCGGGCCTGGCGATGGACCATGCCCGCTGCTGCGGCGAGCTGGCCCGGCCGGAGGGCATCGTGGCGGGCGCAGCCGAAGGTGACCCGGCCTGCGAGGCCAGCCTGGCGCGCTACGAGCACCGGCTGGCGCGGGCCCTGGCCGGGGTGATCAACATCCTCGACCCGGACGTGATCGTGCTGGGCGGCGGGCTCTCGAACGTCGAGCGCCTTTACGAAACGGTGCCCAGCCTGTGGTGCCCGCACGTGTTCTCCGATCACGTGGCGACGCGCCTCGTGCGGGCCCGGCACGGGGATTCGTCGGGGGTGCGGGGGGCGGCCTGGTTGTGGCCCGATTGACCGTTTTGCCCCGGGATGGCGCAAAATGGGGGACATTGCTTTTCAAGGGCGGCAGATGGGCGGAAACGCCCGGCCCCATTGGATTGCGGCAGTGAGGCAGGCCTCCGGCAGCCTTCCCCGGAGGCTGGGCTCCACGCCGCCCGGCCTTGACTCGCGCCGACCGCCGACTAGATTTCAGAATTGCCCGCGATGATTTCCGACGAGACCACGACCATGTTTGTCTTCCGCAACCCTGCCGAACTGGGTCTGCACTACACCGAGCTGTTCGGGCGCCTCAGCCTCGCCCACGCGGACGCGACCCAGCGCCTGCAGTACCTGGCCTGCCGCCTGTCGATGGGGGTGATGGAGAACAGCCTGCGCCAGTCGATCCTGCGCCGCGACCAGGCTTTCTATGCCGCCGACTGCGTCGAGCTCGAAGACCGGCTGGGGGTGCTGTTCGATGCGGGGGCCGAGGGCTGCGTGACGATCCTGCGCAGCTACATCGAGGATTTCACCAACGCCCACATCCGTTGCCTGGAGGCGGCTTTCGAGACCGGCGGCGAGGCGCAGCCCCTGCGCCTGCTTTCTTTCGTCGCGCCGCGTGCGCTGCCCTTGCCGGGCCATGCCGCGGTCAGGAGCGGCGCCCGCCGCTGAGCGGGGCGTGCCGGGCGATCAGGCCTGGCGCCGGTCCTCACCGGCGCCCGGGGTGCCGTCGTCCGGGCCGGCCTGGCGCAGGCTGGCCGCGACCAGTGTCTCGCGCCAGCGCTCGACGGCCTCGGCCAGGGCCAGCCTGTCGACCGGCTTGGGCAGGTAGTCGTTCATGCCTGCGGCGAGGGCTGCCTGGCGTTCCTCGCTCATCGCGTCGGCGCTGACGCCGATGATGTAGGCCGACGTGTCGGCCTTGCGCAGTTCGATGGTGGCGGTGAGCCCGTCCATCCGCGGCATCCGGGCGTCCATGAAGATCAGCTCGAAATCGGTCTTGGCGCACTGGGCGAGGGCGTCCTGGCCGTCCTTGGCGAAGGCGATGTCCTGGGCGCCGATGCTCTCGAGCATGCGCGCCAGCACGGTACTGTTGATCAGGTTGTCCTCGACCACCAGGATGCGTGTGCTGCGGCGCAGGATCAGCCGCGGTGCCGGGGTGCTGGCGCAGGTTTCGAGCTGGCCTGTCTCGAGCTTCACCGCAAACCAGAACTCCGAGCCGACGCCTTCCTCGCTGTCGACGCCGATGCCGCCCTCCATCAGCTCGCAGAGCATGCGGCAGATCGCCAGGCCCAGGCCGGTGCCGCCGTAGCGGCGGGTGGTGGACATGTCGGCCTGCTCGAAGGGGGTGAAGATGTGGCGGCGCTTGTCGGGGGCGATGCCGATGCCGGTGTCGCGCACGCTGCAGTGCAGGCCGATCTTGCCGCCGGCCTGCTCGCCGGCCTGCAGGTGCACGCGGATCGCGCCCTGGGTGGTGAACTTGAAGGCGTTGCCGACGAGGTTGAGCAGGATCTGGCGCAGCCGGGTCGGGTCGCCGACGAGGGCGTGGGGCACGTCGGGGGCCACGCTGCACTCGAAGCGGATGCCGTGCTCGGCGGCGTTGGGCTGGAACAGGGCCTCCACCTCGCCGACCAGCAGGTGCGGGTCGAAGCCGATGCGTTCGAGCCGGAGCTTGCGCGCCTCGATCTTGGAGTAGTCGAGGATGTCGTTGAGGATGCCCAGCAGGGCCTGGCTGCTGTGCCGGATGGTGGCGATGTAGTCGCGCTGCTCGGGGCTCTGGGGCGTCATCTCGAGCAGCTGGGCCATGCCGATGATGCCGTTCATCGGGGTGCGGATCTCGTGGGACATCATCGCCAGGAAGTCGCTCTTGGCGCGGCTGGCGGCGGTGGCGGCGTCGCGGGCGTCGATCAGGGCCTGTTCGGCGCGCCGGCGTTCGGTGACGTCGACGATGCAGTACACCCGCCCGATCACCTCGTCGTCGTGGCGGGCCGGCCGCGAGCTGGCCTCGAAGACGCGCCCGTCGGTGGCGTGCAGGATGTCGAAGGTTTCGGCCTGGGCCTGGCTGCTGGTGGCGATGAGGGCCTGGAAGGCGGCCGGGTCGGTGAGGCTGGCGGCCATGTGGGCGAGGATGGCGGCGTCGTCGCGCCGGGCCAGCAGCGCCTCGGGCAGGGGCCACTGCTCGGCCAGGCGGCGGTTCATGTTGACGATGCGGCCCTCGCCGTCGAGCACCAGGATGCCCTCGGTGGTGGCTTCGAGGGTGGCCCGCAGGTGCGAGGTCATTTGCGCCAGTTCGTCCTCGGCGCGTTTCTGGGCACCGATGTCGGTGGCCCGCACCAGCACGCCCTCGGGTATCCGCCGTGCCGTCTTGCGGGCGGTGAGCAGGCTGCCGTCGGCGCGGCGGTAGAGGCCTTCCATGACCTGTTCGTCCACGAGGCCGCCGCTGCGCACGTCCTCCCAGAAGAAGACGTCGGTGAGGGCGCACTCGATCTCGGTGATCGCCTGCCCGATGAGGCCCTCCTCGGGGTAGCCGAGCAGGCGCGTGGTGGCGGGGTTGACGGCGAGGATGAGCAGGCTGGCCGGGTCGACCAGCAGCAGGATCTCCTCGGCGGCGGCCAGCAGGGCGCGTTGATAGCTGCGGATCATGCTGCGCGCCCCTGGCGAGCGTCGGCGTCGAAGTAGTAGGTCACCCGCTTGCGCGGGCTGAGGTATTCATACACTTCGGGCGGCAGGTGGATGGGGCGCAGGGCCTTGGCGATGTTGATGTCGGGCTCTTCCTCGAGGTCGAGCATGATGGCTTCGTCCCGCGGCACCTGGGGGTCGAAGACGGTGACCCACGGCCGCAGCGGCCGCAGCGGGTTGACCGACGAGACCAGCGCGAGGGCGTCGTTGGAGAGGCGCACCACCGAGCCGGGCGGGTACACACCGAGGCAGCGGATCATCACCTGCAGCGCGCGGGCGTCGAACTTGGCGCGGCGCTGGGCGAACATCAGCGAGAGGGCCTCGTGGGGCGTCATGGCCTTGGCCAGGTCGGCCGGGTTGCACAGGTTGTCGTAGTAATTGACGAGGGACACGATGCGCGCGAGGGGGTCGATCTGCTCGCCCTTGAGGCCCTTCGGGTAGCCGCTGCCGTCGGCGAGTTCGTGGTGCTGGGCGATGATGCGCAGCACCGGCTCGGGCAGGCCGATCTGCCGGCCGATGCGCACGCCGTAGTCGCAGTGCAGCTCGCGCAGGTGGCGTTCGGGGGCGGTGAGCTCGTGGCGGGGGCGGGCGATGCGGTCGGGGATGTCGGCCAAGCCGATGTCGTGGAGCAGCGCGCCGACGCCGAGGGCCTGGCTGCTGGCCCGCTCGAAGCCGAGCTCCTTGGCGAGCATCATCGCCAGGATCGAGGTGTTGAGGCCGTGGAAGTAGGTTTCCTCGCCGCCCGGGTGCTCGCCCATCACGTGCAGCGCCACCTCGGGCTGGTCGAGGAAGGCGACGACCAGCTGGTTGACCAGCTCACCCACTTCCTCGAGGCACTCCTTGGGGCGCGCGAAGAGGTTCTTGCTGATGTTGCGCATCACCCCGGCGGCCTTCACGAAGGCCTTCTCGACTTCGATCACCTTGCGCTTGCGCTCGGCCAGGCGGGCGATGCGGGCGCGCTTGCTGGCCAGGCCGGCGCTGGTAGCCGGGTCTTCGGGCAGCGGTGGCGGCGGGGGCGGTTCGACGGGCCGCGGGGCGCTGCTGCGGGGCAGGCTGTCGGAGCGCTCCGGGTCGTAGCGGAACTGCCTCACGCCCAGCTCGCGCAGGGTCTTGATCTGCTCGGGGTTGCGGATCTTGAAGCTGTTGAAGCTGAAGGGGTGGCTGAACCAGGGCAGGTCGAGATGCACGAACAGCCCGATGCACAGTTGGTCGGGCGTCACGACGGAGTCCTGGGGCGGGGGCGCGGGCATGGCGGCAGGAAAGGGCGATCGATGAGGCTATTTCGGCCCTGCCGCGGCGAAGTTGAGGCCTTCCGGCCGCCCGCCGTGCGGGAGCTCACATGGGCGCTTCCACCAGGATCACGTGCACGCTGCGGGGGCCGTGGGCGCCGAGCTGCAGGGTGAGCTCGACATCGCCGGTGCGGGACGGGCCGGCGACGATGTTGAGGGCCCGCGGCATGCCGCCGGGCAGCGCCCGCACCCGCGGCCAGACGTCTTCGAAGTGGCGCACGATCTGGCCGCTGTGGAGCACCACGAGGTGGTGGTCGGGCACGAAGTTGAGGCTGGTCGGGCTGTCGGGGCCGGAGGGCAGCACGACGCTGCCCACCTCGGCGATGCCGGCCAGGCAGGGCGTGACCGACAGGATCTCGCTCTGGCCGGCCGGGCCGGGGTGGTGGCTGAAGCCGTCCGGCCAGGGCAGCCCGGCCAGCGGGCGGGCGACGGCGGCGCGGGGCGGCAGGCCGTGGCGGGCCTGGTAGGCGGCCACGGCGGCGGGCACCTCGTCGAGGCCGGCGACCCGCGCGACGCTGCCGGAGCGGCTTTCGAAGCGGGCGATGAAGCGCGGCACGAGGTCATCGCCTACGGCGATGCGAGTGTGGGCGGGCCGGCGGGCGTCGAGGGCGGCGACGGCCTCGGGCGGCAGCGGGCCGCGGCCGAGCTGGCGGCGGATCTGGTCGAGGATGGCGGAGCGGGAGGACATGGGTGGCGGAGTTCGGCGGGGGTCAGGGGCGTTTGCGGGCTTGCCACAGTTCGAGGAAGGTTCGCCCCTCCGGCGCGGGCAGGTCGCGCAGGCCGCTCCAGGCCTGGCCGAAGGGCAGGCTGGTGAGGCGGCCGCTGCCGCTGTCGAGCGCCTTCAGGGCGCGGGCGGCGAGGCGATTGGCGGCGCGGTAGAGGCGCGGCCGCTCGGCGACGAAGCGCCAGGCCTTGAGGGCCCGGGTTTCGGCGGCCGGGCGCAGGCCGGCCTGCCTTTGCGCGTGGCGCAGCTCGCGCAGCAGCTCGGGCAGCGGGATGCGCACCGGGCACACCGTCTGGCAGCGGCCGTTGAGGGTGCACGCGTTGGGCAGGTCGTAGGTGCTGTCGAGGCCGACGAAGAGCGGCGTGAGCACCGAGCCCATCGGCCCCGGATAGACCCAGCCGTAGGCGTGCCCGCCCACCGCGCCGTACACCGGGCAGTGGTTCATGCAGGCGCCGCAGCGGATGCAGCGCAGCATGTCCTGGAACTTGCCGCCGAGCATCTTGCTGCGGCCGTTGTCCACCAGCACCACGTGGTATTCCTCGGGGCCGTCCGGGTCGCCGGGGCGACGCGGGCCGGTGGAGAAGGTGGTGTAGGTCTCGGTCTCCTGGCCGGTGCCGCTGCGGGCCAGCAGGCGCTGGAACAGCGAGACGTCCTCGAGGCTGGGCACGATGCGCTCGATGCCGCTGGTGACGATGTGCACGCGGGCGAGGGTCTGGGTGAGGTCGCCGTTGCCCTCGTTGGTGACGATCACCGACGAGCCGGTCTCGGCCACCAGGTAGTTGCCGCCGGTGATGCCCACGTCGGCCCTGAAGTACTTGTCGCGCAGCACCAGCCGGGCTTCGGTGACGAGTTCGCCGACGGTGGTCTTGCGCGGCCCGCCGTGGGCGGCCTCGAAGAGCTCGGCCACCTGGGCGCGGGTCTTGTGGATGGCCGGGGCGATGATGTGGGACGGCGGCTCGTCGGCGAGCTGGATGATGTATTCGCCGAGGTCGGTCTCGATCACCTGGTAGCCCTCGGCTTCGAGGGCTTCGTTGAGGCCGACTTCCTCGGAGACCATCGACTTGCCCTTGGTGATCGTCTTGGCGCCCACCCGCCGGCAGATGCCGAGGATGATCTGGCGGGCGTCCTCGGCGTCGGCGGCCCAATGCACCTGGCCGCCGGCGGCGGTAACCTTGGCCTCGAAGCGCTCGAGGTAGTGGTCGAGGTTGGCCAGCACGTGGTTCTTCACGTCGCGGGCCTGGTCGCGGAGCTGCTCGAACTCGGGCAAATCGGCCACCAGCGCGCCGCGCCCATTGACGAAGCCCTTGCGGGATTGGCCCAGCGCGTCGCGCAGGTGGGGGTCGGCAAGGGCGGTGACGACCTTGGCCTTGAACTGGGGGCTGCTGACTTTCATTGCCCGCCGCCCTCCACCGCGCCGCCGATGCCGCTGCCTTCGGCCAGGCCGGCCAGGACTTCGGCGGTGTGGAAGACCTTGACCGGTGAGCCGCAGCGCTTCATGCGCCCGGCCAGGTGCAGCAGGCAGCCCAGGTCGCCGCCGAGGAGCGTGCCGGCGCCGGTTTCGGTTAGGCGGGCGAGCTTGTCGTCGGCGAGGCGGCCGGAGATCTCGGGGTATTTCACGCAGAAGCTGCCGCCGAAGCCGCAGCACACCTCGGTGTCGGCCATCTCGGCGAGCGCGAGCCCGTCCACGCTGCCGAGCAGCAGGCGCGGCTGGGCCTTGATGCCAAGCTCGCGCAGGCCCGAGCAGGAGTCGAGGTAGCTGACGGTGCCGGCATAGCTGGCGTCGACGCTGCTTACGCCGCGCACGTCGGTTAGGAAGGAGATCAGCTCGAAGCTCTTGGCGGCCAGCGCTTCGGCCCGGGCACGCCAGGCCGGATCGTCGGCGAAGAGGCGGGGGTAGTCCTTGCGGATCGTCGCCATGCACGAGCCGGAGGGGCCGACGACGTAGTCGAAACCTTCGAAAGCCTCGATGAGCTGCTTCGCGAGTGCCCGGGTGGCCTCGAAATCGCCGCTGTTATAGGCCGGCTGGCCGCAACAGGTCTGGTCGAGGGGCACTTCTACGGTGCATCCGGCCGTTTCGAGCAGCTTTACCGCGGCAAAACCCACATTGGGGCGAAACAGGTTCATCAGGCAGGTGGCGAAGAGGCCTACGCGGGGCGGCATGGGTGGTTCCTTGAAGGCGGGGCGGGCGGCGACTGGCGCGCCGGCGTGCTCTGGGGACGATGGCCACCGCCCATTTTAGCCGCTGGGCCCGGCGTCTGGGCGTGAGCAAGTTGGCCCCACGGCCCACGCCCGGCGGGCTCGGGTGGTATAAAGCCTGTCCCTTGGCGTGCAGGTGTTCGAGCGATGGAGATGGATCTGGCCGGCTGGCTGGTGACGGGGTTTGCGATCCTGATCACCGGCATCTCGAAATCCGGCCTCGGCGGCGCGCTGGGCGGGCTGGCGGTGCCCTTCATGAGCATGTGGATGTCGCCGCGGGATGCGGTGGCGGTGATGCTGCCGGTGCTCATCACGATGGACATGGTCGGCATCCGGGCCTGGCGGGGCAAGGCCGACTGGCAGGACCTGCGAACGCTGATCCCCGGCGCGCTGGTCGGGATCGCCCTCGGCACGCTGGCCTTCGGGGTGATGTCGGACCGGCTGGTGAAGGGGGCGATCGGGCTGATCGCGGTGGGTTTTGCCGTCCAGCGGCTGCTCGGCAAGGGCCGCCCGCCGGCCAGCGAGGCGCGCGCCCCGCGGGCGGTCGGCTGGCTGTGGGGGGCGGGCTCGGGCTTCACCAGCACCCTGGCCCACGCCGGGGCGCCGCCGGTGATGATCTACCTGCTGTCCCGCCGCCAGCCCCGCGAGACCTTCGTGGCGACCTCGGTGTTCTTCTTTGCGGTGATCAACCTGGCCAAGCTGCCCTTCTACATCGGGCTGGAGCTGTTCTCCCGCGAGACGCTGGTGATGTCGGCGCTGTTCATCCCGCTGGTGCCGATCGGTGTGTGGAGTGGCATGCGCCTCCTCCGCCACATCCCGGAGCGGCCGTTCTACCTGTTCGCCACGGCGGCGCTGGGGCTGTCGGGCGTGAAGCTGCTGTGGGACGGGCTGATGGGCTGACGGGCGGGGCGCTTCAGCGCTCCGGGTTGTTGAGCACCAGCCGCACCAGCTCGGCCACCGTGCCGATGCCGAGCTTCTCGCGGATGTGGCAGCGGTGCACCTCCACCGTCTTCTTGCTGATGCCCAGCTCGACGCCGATCTCGCGGCTCGACAGGCCGTCGATCAACAGGTCCAGCACCTCGCGCTCGCGGGGCGACAGCAGGGCCAGCAGCTGGTTGATGGAGTGGCTGTGGCGCTGCTGGCGATGCAGCTCGGCGGCGCGGTTGACGGCGTCCTGCACCCGGTCGAGCAGGGCCTGGTCCGAGAACGGCTTCTCGATGAAGTCGAAGGCGCCGCTGCGCATCGCCCGCACCGACATCGGGATGGTGCCGTGGCCGGTGAGGAAGAGGATGGGCAGCGCCGGGTTGTTGGTGCGCAGCACCTCCTGCAGCTCGAAGCCGCCCATCAGCGGCATGCGCACGTCGAGCAGCAGGCAGCCCGGCTGATCGGCGTCGTAGCCGTCGAGGAACTCCCGCCCGTTGCGGAACACCCGCACCGGGTGGCCCACCGATTCGAGCAGCCAGCGCAGCGATTCGCGCACGCCGTCGTCGTCGTCCACGACGAACACGGTGGGCGTGGTGGCGGGCTTGGCGGCAGGTTTAGCGGTCGGGGTTGGCATGGGTCGATTCTCCTGTAGCCAGCGGCAGGCTGAAGTGAAATTTCGCACCGCCGCCCGTGGCCCGGGTGGCCCACAGATGGCCGCCGTGGGAGTCGATGATCGAGCGGCACAGGGACAGCCCGATGCCCAGGCCTTCCTTCTTGGTGGTGTAGAAGGCGTCGAACATGCGGTCGGGGTTGGCCCGGGGCAGGCCGTGGCCGCGGTCTTCGATGCTCACGTTCACGGTGCCGGCGGCGGTGAGCGTGGTGGCGAGGGTGAGCTGGCGGCGCTCCGGGGGCGTGTCGACCATCGCCTCGATGCCGTTGCGGGCGAGGTTGGAGATCACCTGCTCGATCAGCACCCAGTCGCAGTCCACCTGCGCCGGCTCGCGCAGCAGCCGGTAGCGCACCGGGATGCGCCGGGCGCGGGCCTCGATCTCGATGAAGGGCGCGATTTCCTCGACGATGGTGCGGATGTCCACCGTCTCGCGGTGGTAGCCGCTCTTGCGGGTGAAGTTGCGCACCGTGCGGATGATCCGCCCGGCCCGCTCGGCCTGCACGCGGGTGCTCTCCAGCACGCCCTTCAGGGTCGCCTCGTCGAGCTTGCCGGCCTGGGCGCGGCGGATCGCCCCGCCGACGAAGTTCATGATCGCGAAGAAGGGCTGGTTGAGCTCGTGGGCCAGCGCCGAGGCCATCTCGCCGGTGGTCGATAGCCGCGCCATGTGCGAGAGCTCCATGTCCCGCTGGCGCACCCGCGCCTCGGCCTCGAGGCGGCTGGTCACGTCGCGGAAGGTGATCAGCAGCCCATTGACGCATTTGTCTTCCAGCAGATTGACGCAGCTGCCCTCGTGCTGGCGCCAGCTGCCGTCCCGGTGCTGGATGCGGTAGGCCAGCGGAAACACGCCGCCGTCGTCGTGGGCGGCCTGCTCGAGCAGGGCGGCGAGCCGGTTGGCGTCGTCGTGGTCCATCCGCCGGAACACGCTGAAGCCGCGCACCTCGCGCTCGCGAAAGCCCAGCACCTGGCGGATCGACGGCCCCACCCAGCGTATGTGGCCGAGGCGGTCGAGGATCGCGATGCCGTCGCTGATGCTGCCGATCAGCCGCCGGTAGTAAGCCTCGCGCTCCACCAGCCGGGCCTCGGCCTCCTTGCGCTCGCGGATGTCGCGCAAGAGGGCGATCACCCGCGGGTGGCCGTCGGAAATGATGTGCTTGAGGTTCACCTCGATGGGCAGGTCGCTGCCGTCGGGCCGGCGCAGCCACCACTCGAAGATCTGCGGCCCGTCGTGGATCACCCGCTGGATCAGCACCCGCGCCGCCTCGCTGTCGCAGCCGCGACGGGCCGAGCTGATGTCGCCCACGTCCATGCGCAGCAGCTGCTCCACCGGGTAGCCGGTGAGGCTGGCCGCCATGCGGTTGGCGTCGAGGATCGCGCCGGTGTCCTCGTCGTGGATGAAGATCGCGTCGTTGGCGTGGTCGAACACGTCCTGGTAGTTGGTTTTCACCTGCATTGCATGTCTCCGCCGGCTGCCCTGATTCAGGCCGCTAAGCACTTGTACCTAGTCGCTTAGATGCGACGCCCGATTTACGCCCCGATACCCCGCCGATAGCCTTGTCAGCACCTGCCGTCGATGACGAAACGACGCTCGAAGATGTGAATTTACAGTGTAAATCGAATTGAAAAATTATCTATCGGCTGTCGGTCTGCGGGATCTCGCCCACCCCGCGGCCCCAGCCAAGCGTAACCCCAGCACCCAACGCAAGGAGTGAATTCCATGAGCCAGAACGCAACAAACGCACAGCGCGAGGTGGTCGTCTCCACCTACACCCGCGGCATCGTCGGGCCGGGCAACCCGATGCTCGGCCCGGTGGCCGACGGCGGCACCATCCGCGTCGGCACGCCGCCGGGCTGCTGGGGCCCGATGATCACCCCCAAGTTCCAGGGCGGGCATGAAGTCTCCCAGCCGGTGGCGGTCGAGGGGGCCGAGGTGGGCGACGCGGTGGCGATCCACATCGAGCGCATGGAAGTCACCTCGCTGGCCACGTCTTCGGGCGTGATGGCCTTCGTGGATGGCCGCTACCTGGGCGACCCCTTCGTCGCCAAGCTGTGCCCGAGCTGCGGCACCGTCAGCCCGCCCAGCCACATCGAGGGCATCGGCGAGGACGCCGTGCATTGCGACGTGTGCGGCGCCGAGGTGAACGCCTTCCGCTTCACCAACGGCTACGTGATCGTCCTCGACAAGGACAACAACGTCTCGCTCACCGTCGACAAGGCCGCCGCCGAGCGCCTCGCCGCCCACGCCAAGGACAACGCCCACCTGCCCGAGCACTCCGAGCAGCACTCGATCTTGTCGCTGGCCCGCGCCGACATCGTCGGCCTCGCGGCGCACATGCAGCCCTTCCTCGGCAACATCGGCACCACCCCGTCGAAGGACCTGCCCGACTCCCACAACGCCGGCGACTTCGGCAGCTTCCTGGTGGACGCGCCCCACGCCTACGCGATGACCCAGGATGAGCTTACGCAGCACAAGACCGACGGCCACATGGACACCAACTCGGTGCGCGCCGGGGCGATCTTGATCTGCCCGGTCAAGGTGCCCGGCGCCGGCATCTACATGGGCGACATGCACGCCCAGCAGGGCAACGGCGAGGTGGCCGGCCACGCCACCGACGTGTCGGGCGTCACCGAGGTGAAGGTGGAGGTCATCAAGGGCCTCGCCATCGACGGCCCGATCCTGCTCCAGCGCCCCGACGACCTGCCGCCGATGGCCCGCCCGATGAACCGCGAGCAGCGCGCCGCGGTGAAGGCCCTGGCCGCGCGCTTCGGCCAGGCCCACATCGAGGAGAACGGCCCGATCACCTTCATCGGCAGCGGCCGCAGCCTCAACGACGCCACCCACAACGGCGTCGACCGCGCCGCCCAGGTCACCGGCCTGTCGCCCGAGGAGATCCTCAACCGCGCCACCATCGCCGGCTCCATCGAGATCAGCCGCCTGCCCGGCGTGGTGCGCGTCACCTTCATGTGCCCGATGAACATCCTCGACCGCCTCGGCATCGGCCACCTCGTTCGCCAGCAATACGGCCTCGACGCCGCCTGAACCCGCTTCCACACCCACCCAAACCCAAGGAGCACACCCATGAATGCCCCCAACGACCTGAAATGGGCCGCCAAATACCCCGACCTCGGCACCGGCCCGATCCCGGTCGAGCCCTGCGTGTCGCCGGAGTTCTACGAGCAGGAACGCCAGAAGGTCTTCCTGAAGAGCTGGCTCAAGGTCGGCCGCGTCGAGGAGATCGCCAAGCCCGGCGACTACAAGGTCAAGAAGCTGGCCTTCGCCAAGACCTCGGTGATCCTGATGCGCGGCAAGGACGGCCAGATCCGCGGCTTCCACAACACCTGCTCGCACCGCGGCAACAAGGTCGTCGTCGAGACCGGCGAGGAGACCTTCGGCCGCAACAAGGCCGCGGTGGTCACCTGCCGCTTCCACGGCTGGGTTTACAACGCCCAGGGCGGCATCGTGCAGGTGCCCGAGGAGAACAAGTTCTCCGCCGACTTCGACAAGACCAAGAACGGCCTCACCCCGGTGCACACCGACGTGTGGGAAGGCTTCATCTTCGTCAATCTCGACCCGTCCGAAAGCGTCACCCCGCTGGCCGAGTTCCTCGGCGGCATCGGCACCCACCTCTCCGGCTTCCCCTACGGCGAGCTGTCCCAGTGCTTCAGCTACCACACCTACCTCGACTGCAACTGGAAGGTCGCCCACGACGCCTTCGCCGAGGCCTACCACGTGGCCACCATCCACGCCGGCTCCTTCCCCAACGTGTTCTCGTCGGGCCTGCAGAACGTCGAGCTGTTCGGGCCGCACCGCACCACCGCGATCTGCCTGTCCCTCGACGCCGAGCCGACCCCGGTCGCCAAGATCGCCAACAGCCTCGCCACCGGCTCGCTGGTCGCCCAGCGCGGCGCCTCGATGCTGCCGCCCACGGTGAACCCCGACCGCCGCGACGACTTCTCCTTCGAGCTGTCGGTGCTCTTCCCCAACCTGCTGCTGCACGTGTCGGAAGGCATCTGGTTCACCCACCAGTTCTGGCCGATCTCCCACAACAAGACCCTGTGGGAGGGCAAGTACTACGTGCGCCCGGCCCAGACCAACAGCCAGCGCTGGGCGCTGGAGCACGCCCAGTGCCTGCAGCGCAACGCCTGGCTGGAAGACACCGCGACGATGGAAGACACCCAGACCGCCCTCGAGTCCGGCGCCAAGCAGGTGATGTACCTGCAGGACGACGAGATCCTGATCCGCCACGGCTACCACGCCCTCGAAGCCTACATGCACGCCAAGTAAGGAACCCCGCGATGACCGACCTTTCCCTGCCCAAGTCCTTCGAAGCCCTCGAGCCGCTGGTCGTCACCTGGGCGCTGGCCACCCAGGACCAGCGCCAGCAGCGCCGCATCCGCTCCAGCCGCGGCGAGCTGCGCGCCTTCTACGACGCCATGCTGCCGCGCCTGCCGGACATCCTCACCCACGTGGACACCTTCCCGCTCGGCGAGCTGCCGCCGGCCTCGGCCCGGCTGTTCCACCTGGCCCTGTCGCTGGCCGAGGTGGCGCCGCACATCGAGCTCTACGGCGGCGACCCCAAGGTGCCCTACAGCTTCGACGAGTCCCGCTTCGTCGCCGACCACGGCCGCGTCGCCGCCTGAGCTCTGTTCGCCATGAAACGCTCCGCCCGCCTCACCCGCCTCGAGGACATCGAGGCGATCCGCGCCCTGGTGGCCCGCTACGCCCTCGGCGCCGACCGCAACAACGACCCGGCCATCCTCGGGCCGCTGTTCGCCAAGCGCGCCGAATGGGTGTGCGAAGGCTTCGGCCACTACCGGGGCCGCGACGAGATCGCCGCGGAGCTGGCGCGGATCGGCCGCGAGTCGATCCGCTGGTCGCTGCACTACATGGTCTCGCCCCTCGTCGAGCCGTCGGCCGATGGCCGCCGCGCCCGCTGCCACTGGTACCTGTGGGAGCTGGCGCGGGTCGGCGAGGAGAGCGAAGCCCACTGGATCGGCGGCTGGTACGAAAGCCGCCTCAAGAAAGGCAGGAAGGGCTGGCGCTTCACCCACGTCCGCCTGCACCTGAAGCTCCTGAGCCCGCACGCCGACGGCTGGACGACCCTGCCGGCGGCCGACTGAACCCAACCAGATCAAGAGGACCCAATCATGCGCAAGATCTCCATCATCGGCGGCGGCCAGGCTGGCCTGCTGCTCGGCTTCGCCCTCCTCGACAAGGGCTACCCCGTCTCGCTGTACACCGACCGCAGCCCCGAGCAGGTGCTCAACAGCCGCATCCCCAGCACCGCCTTCCTGTTCGAATCCACCCTCGCCACCGAGCGCGAGCTGGGCCTCAACTTCTGGGAAGACCTGGTGCCCTACGGCGAGGGCATGCACGTGGATTTCCGTGGGCCGGACGGCAGCATCGGCCTTACGGTGCAGGGCCGCCTGGGCGACCTGCAGGGCCAGGCGCTCGACCAGCGCACCAAGTTCTCCCGCTGGCTGCAGGAGTTCCCGCGCCGCGGCGGCAAGCTGATCATCCAGGCGGTGTCGGTGGCCGATCTCGAGAGGATCGCCGCCGAATCCGACCTCACCATGGTCGCCGCCGGCAAGGGCCAGATCAACGCCTTCTTCGCCCGCGACGACGAGCGCAGCGTGCACAGCGCGCCGCCGCGCAACCTCGCCGCGCTGCTCCTCACCGGCCCCAGGATGCTCGGCGCCCGGCCGTGGAAGCGGGTGCCCTTCCGCCCGCTGCGCTTCAACTTCATCGCCGGCGCCGGCGAATACTTCTCGCTGCCCTTCTACACCCATACCCGCGGCGAGTGCCGCAGCTTCCTGTTCGAGGCCATCCCCGGCGGCCCGATGGACCGCTTCCAGGACGCCAAGGATGGCCACGAGATGCTGGAGATCGCCCGCCAGGTGATCGCCGAGTTTGCCCCCGACGACCTGCACCACATGGAAGGCGCCG
This sequence comes from Zoogloea sp., assembly GCA_023150125.1. Lineage (GTDB taxonomy): Bacteria > Pseudomonadota > Gammaproteobacteria > Burkholderiales > Rhodocyclaceae > Zoogloea. Next base: position 3,789 of record JAKLLM010000011.1, on the reverse strand, counting down.
AGCTCACCGACGAGGACGCCTGGCTCAAGGGCGCCTTCGTGCCCACCGTGAGGAAGCCCGTCGGCCAGCTGCCCTCCGGCGCCTCGGTGATGGCCATCGGCGACACCGCGGTGCTCAACGACCCGATCGCCGGCCAGGGCTCCAACAACGCCGCGCGGATGGTGCGCCACCTGGTTTCGCGCATCGTCGCCCACGGCAACGCCGCCTTCGACGCCGCCTGGATGAAGGACACCTTCGAGACCTTCTGGGACGAATCGGCGATGTACACCACCGCCTTTACCAACGCCCTGCTCAACCCGCCGGGCGAGCCGGTGATGACCGTGCTCGGCGCCGCCTCCCAGCACCCGCCGGTGGCCGACGCCTTCATGCGCTGCTTCGACAACCCGCGCAACTACTGGCCGTGGATCGCCGACCTCGGCGAAGCCCACCGCTTCGTGGCCGAACGTACGGAGGAACGCTGTGCTGCCTGACACCCACTCCGCCCGCTGGGCGGGGGATGGCCCGAGCGGCGATCCCCAGGCCCTGCGCAAGGCCCTCGGCAGCTTCGCCACCGGCGTGACGGTCGTCACCACCGTCGCGCCGGATGGCAGCCTCGTCGGCCTCACCGCCAGCTCCTTCAACTCGGTGTCGATGGACCCGCCGCTGATCCTGTGGAGCCTCTCCAACCGCTCGCCCAGCCTGGCCGCCTTCACCGAGGGCAGCCACTTTGCGGTGAATGTGCTGGCCGACGAGCAGATCGAGCTGTGCCAGCGCTTCGGCCGGCCGGTGGCCGACAAGTTCGCCGGTCTCGCGGTGACGCCCGGCGCCGGCGGAGCGCCGCTGCTGGCGGGCGCCGCGGCCCAGTTCGAATGCGCACTGGAGGCAGTCTATCCCGGCGGCGACCACCAGATTTTGCTCGGCCGGGTGCTGCGCTTCCGCTGGAGCGAGCGCACGCCGCTGCTGTTCTGCCGCGGCAAGCTGGGTTCCGCGCAGCCCGTCGAACCGGCCCTGGCCGGCTGACCACAAGAACAAGGAAGCGACATGAGAGGAATCAAGGACAAGGTGGTGATCGTCAGCGGCGGCGCCACCCTCATCGGCGCCGCCATCGCCCGGGCCTTCGTGGCCGAGGGGGCGAGGGTGGTGGTCGCCGACATCGACGTGAAGGGCGGCAGCGCGCTGGCGTCGGAGTTGGGCGAGACCACCCGCTTCGTCGCCACCGACGTGAGCCGCGACGCCGACATCGACGCCTGCGTGCAGGCCACCGTGAAGGCCTTCGGGCAGATCGACTGCCTGGTTAACGTGGCCGTCATCTACGCCGACAACGGCCCCGCCTCACCGCGGGAGGATTGGGAGAAGGCCTTCGCGGTGAATGTGTTCGGCGCGGCGATGTTCCTGCGCGCCTGCCGGCCGCACATGGCGCGGGGCAGTTCGGTGATCAACTTCGGCTCCACCAGCGCCGGCGTGGCCCAGGCCGGGCGGTGGACCTACCCGGCCACCAAGGCCGCGGTATTGCAGCTCACCCGCAGCGCGGCGCTCGACCTGGCCGCCGACGGCATCCGTGTGAACGCCGTGTCGCCGGGCTGGACCTGGTCCGGCATCCTCGACCAGATCTCCGGCGGCGACCGCGACAAGGTGGATGCCGTCGCCCGCCCCTTCCACATGCTCGGGCGCATCGGCGATCCGGCCGAAGTGGCCGACGCGGTGCTGTTCCTCGCCTCCGACCACGCCCGCTTCATCACCGGCAGCAACCTGCCGGTGGATGGCGGCTACGCCGCGCTGGGCCCCGAACAAGCCACTTCCCCCATCTCGGAGCTGCTGTCACGACCCGCCTGCCCCTGCGCCTCACCTTCGTCGCCACCTCGTTCACCGTCTCGCTCGCCACCAGCCTGCCGGCCCTCGCCACCAACGGCACCATGCCCCACGGCTACGGCATCAAGGCCCAGGGCATGGGCGGCGCCTCCATCGCCCTGCCGCAGGACGCCCTGGCCGCCGCCAACAACCCGGCCGGCATGGCCTTCGTCGGCAACCGGCTCGACCTCGGGCTGGCGGTGGTGATGCCCAAGCCCGCATCCACCTTCGGCGGCACCGACTTCGACGGCGACGGCGTGAAGGCCATCCCGATCCCCGAGTTCGGCTACAACCGCATGCTCGACAGCCGCCAGTCGGTGGGCGTGTCGGTGTATGGCAACGGCGTCACCACCAAGTACGACAGCAACATCGTCGGCGGCCCGGACAGCGGCAAGGACGGCGCCAAGCTGATGCAGGTCATCGTCTCGCCCACCTACGCGGTCAAGCTCTCCGACACCCAGGCCGTCGGCGTGTCGGTGGACCTCGCCTACCAGCGCTTCCGCGTCGATGGCGTGCCAGACGGCGCCGGCCAGGAAGGGCAGGGCACCGAGACCTCGATGGGCGCCGGCTTCAAGCTCGGCTGGACCGGCCAGGTGAGCGAGCGCGTCACCCTCGGCGCCATGTACGCGGCGCGGATGCGCATGGGCAAGCTCGACGCCTACCGCAACCTGCTCGCCAACCGCGGCGAATTCGACGTGCCCGAGCGCTACGGCGTGGGCATCGCGGTGAAGCCCGTGGAGGGCGTGGTCGTCGCCGCCGACCTGATGCGGGTGAACTGGGGCGACATCAACTCGCTGGCCAACCCACTCACCGCGGCGCAGCCCGGCTTCGGCTGGCACAGCCAGACCATCAGCCGCATCGGCGCCAGCTGGCAGGCCAGCCCGGCGCTGCAGCTGCGCGCCGGCTTCAGCCACGGCACCCAGATCGTCGGCGCGAAGGACGCCACCCTCAACTACCTCGCCCCGGTCACGCCCCAGAACCACGTCACCGCCGGCAGCACCTGGACCTTTGCCGACCGCAGCGAGCTGTCGCTGGTGTATGCCCGCGTGCTCGGCGAGGAGGTCAAGGGCACGGGCCCGAGCGCCGGTGTCGACGTGCGCATGTCGCAGCACTGGATCGGCGCCGCCTACGCCTGGAAGTGGTGAGGCGCTGACGACTGACGCCACGCGCCGGCCGGGGCACGCCCCCGGCCCACGATGACCAGAAAGGAAAACCCATGAAACAGCTCTGCACCACCCATGACGTGCCCGCGGGCGGCTGTCACCGTATCGAACTGACCGACCGCCCGCCGCTGGCGGTGTTCCACCTGAACGGCCGCTTCTACGTCACCGACGACACCTGCACTCACGGCGACGCGTCGCTGTGCGACGGCGAAATCGACGGCGACGACGGCGTGGTCGAATGCCCCTACCACCAGGGCGCCTTCGAGATCGCCACCGGCCGGCCAGCCGGCGCGCCGTGCTCCATCCCGCTGCGCGTCTATCGCGTGGAGGTGAAGGACGAGGCGATCTACGCCGCCATCGACGAGACGGAGGCCGCATGCCCGTGATCACTCTCAACGACGGCGAGGCCGTCTTCGACTGCGCCGAGGGCGACACGCTGCTCCGCGCGGGCCTGCGCGCCGGGCTGGCGCTGCCCTACGAGTGCGGCGTGGGCGCCTGCGGCTGCTGCCGCTGCGAGGTGATCGAAGGCGAAGTCGCCGACCTGTGGCCCGAGGCGCCGGGGCTGTCCGACCGTGACCGCCGCAAGGGCCGCCGGCTGGCCTGCCAGAGCCTGCCGGCCGGCGACGTCCGCCTCAAGCTGCGCCTGCCGCCCCAGGCCGAGCCGGCGATCCGCCCGGCGCGCCACGGCGCCACCCTGGTGGCCAGCCGGCAGATCACCCACGACATCCGCGAGTTCGTGCTGCGCACCGACGCCCCGGCCGACTTCCACCCCGGCCAGTACGCCCTGCTGGCGCTGCCC
>JAKLLM010000010.1 GCA_023150125.1 Zoogloea sp. | reverse complement strand
TCTGCGCCGGCCGCCTGTTGTGAGCAGCGCAAGGGAGTCGTCTGCGAAGCAGACGACCGGCTCGGCGGGGTCGCCTTTCTTGGTTACTTCTTTGGCGACGCAAAGAAGTAACCCGCCCGCCGGGGCGGGACCCGGCCAATGCAAGGCTAAATAAAGGAAAACCGCGGGTCCCCATCAGCGGACCTCAATCAGCCCCAGCCAACGCAAGGCAAAAGACCGGAAAGCCACAGCCCAGCCGCAGCCCGGGAACAAACGCCCCCTCACCTCTCCAGCCACCTCAGCACCGCCTCGAACAGCTTCTCCGGCTCGACCGGCTTCGACAGGAAGTCGTTCATCCCCGCCGCCATGCACTGGGCGCGGTCCTCGGCGAAGGCGTTGGCGGTCATCGCAACGATCGGCACCTGCTGGCGGCCCGGCAGGCGGCGGATCTGGCGGGTGGCTTCGAGGCCGTCCATCTCGGGCATCTGCATGTCCATCAGCACCAGGTCGAAGCTCGACTCCCCGAGCATGTCGACGGCCACCCGGCCATTGCCGGCGATCGCCACGTCGAGGCCCACGTCGGCCAGGAACAGCCGCGCCACCTCCTGGTTGACCGGCTCGTCCTCCACCAGCAGCACGTGCTTGCCGGCGTGCTCGGCGCGCAGGATCGCTTCGGCGCTGCGCGGCGCGGCCGCGGGGCGCTCGGCACCGGAAGTGGGCTGGCCGGCCTCCAGCCAGGCGGTGAACCAGAAGGTGCTGCCGACGCCCGGGGTGCTGCTGGCGCCGGCCTCGCCACCCATCAGCTCGGCCAGCCGGCGGGTGATCGCCAGCCCGAGCCCGGTGCCGCCGTACTTGCGGGTGGTGGACGCGTCGCCCTGCTCGAAGGGCACGAAGAGCTTGGGCAGCACGTCGGCCGGCACGCCGATGCCGCTGTCGCGCACCTCGGCGCGCACCCGCAGGCGCCCGCCCCGGCGCTCCATGACCCGCAGGCCCAGCGTGACCCGGCCGACCTCGGTGAACTTCACCGCGTTGCTGGCGAGGTTGAGCAGGGCCTGGGTGAAGCGGGTCGCGTCGCCGCGCACCTGGCAGGACAGCGCCTCGGTATTGACCTCCATGCGCAGGCCCTTGGCGACGACCTTCTCGTGGAGCATCGCGGCGACGCTGGCGGCGACGCCATCGAGGCTGAACTCGTCGTTCTCGAGCAGGAACTTGTCGGCCTCGATCTTGGAGAGGTCGAGGATGTCGTTGATGACGCCGAGCAGGTGGTGGGCGGCGCTGCCGATCTTGTCGAGCTGCCCGGCCTGCTGCGGGCTGGCCCCGTCGCGCTGCATGATGCGGGCCAGCCCGAGGACGGCATTGAGCGGCGTGCGGATCTCGTGGCTCATGTTGGCCAGGAAGGCGCTCTTGGCGCGGCTGGCGCTCTCGGCGGCGTCCTTGGCCAGGGCCAGCTCGCGGGTGCGGGCGTCCACCAGGCTCTCGAGCTCGAGGCGGTGGCGGGCCAGCTCGCGCTCGGTGCGTTTCTCTTCGGTGATGTCGGTGGAGATGCCGCACAGGGCGTAGATGCTGCCGTCCTCGCGGCGCAGCGGGAGCTTGACCGAGATGTAGCTGTGCACCGCGTCGCAGGAACGGTCGATGGCATCCTCCTCGAGCTTGACGCGCTCGCCGCCCTCGAGCACCCGGCGGTCGTTGCTGCGCCACGCCTGCGCGGTGGGGGGGTCGCAGAAGGCCTCGTCGCGCTGGCCGCGGATCTGCTCGCGGCTGGCCCCGAACACGCTGCAGGTGGCGCGGTTGACGTAGATGTAGCGGTAGTCGAGGTCCTTGATGTAGATGCAGGCGCCCACGTTGTCGAGGATGGTGGCGAGCAGGGCCTCGCCCTCGCGGCGCTTTTCTTCGGCGATGCGCTGGCCGGTCACGTCGAGCACGATGCCGATGTAGCTGATCACCTGCTCGCGCTTGTCCACCACCGGCTGGCCGCGGCACAGCAGCCAGCGCGGCGGCGAGCCGGCCGGCAGGTGCACGCGCCACTCGGTCTCGAAGGGCAGGGCGAGCTCGCGCGCCTCCTTGACCGCCGCCCGCACCCGGGCCCGGTCGTCCGGGTGGATGGTCTGCCACCAGGTTTCGGTGGAGGCGGAGGCGTCGTCCTCGGAGAGGCCGTAGAGGCTCCACAGCTCGTCGGACCAGAAGTGGTTGTCGCTGTCGACGAACCATTCCCAGGTGCCGGCCCGGGCGGCGTCCAGCGCCAGCCGCAGGCGCCGCTCGCCGGCCCGCAGCAGGGCCTCGGAGAGGCTGCGCTCGGTGATGTCGGAGACCGTCACCAGCACGTGGTCGGTGCCGTCGAGGGTGAGGTGGCTGAGGCTCACCTCGACGGGCAGCTCGCTGCCGTCCTTGCTGCAGCCATAGAGCGTGCGGCGGGCCATGAAGGCCTGGGCCAGGTCGGGCTCGGCCCGGTAGAGCTCGCGCTGGACGCGGTGGTTGGCCCGCTCGGGCGCGGGCACCAGGCAGTCCACCGGAGCGCCGGTGAGCTCGCCCACGTCGTAGCCGAACATGCGCTCGAGGGCCGGGTTGACGCGCAGCATCCGGCCCTCGCCGTCGATCACCGCGAGGCCGTCGCCGCTCGAGTCCCACACCTGGCGGAAGCACGCCTCGCTGCTGGCGCGGGCGGCCTCGGCGCGGCGCAGGTCGGTGATGTCGGTGAAGCTGAGCACGGCCCCGTCGCAGGCGCCGTCCTCGTCGTGGTAGGGGTCGATCTGCAGCAGGTAGTGCAGGCCGCGTTGGTGCACGTGCTCGACCCGCGAGTCGTTGTCGGTGACGACCGCGGTGATCCATTCCCGCAGGTCGGGCAGGTCGAGGTGGCAGGGCACCCGGTACAGCGATTGCCCGATGTCGTCGGGCAACAGGCCGAAGACCCGCCCGGCCAGCGGGTTGAAGCGGCTCACCCGGCCGTCGCCCTCGACCACCACCAGCCCGGTGCGGATGGAGTTCTGGATGTTGCCGAGGGTGGCGTTGAGGCGGCCGTACTCCTGCGACTTGCGGCGCAGTTCGGCGTTGAGGGACGAGAGCTCCTCGTTGGAGGCCTGCAGCTCCTCGTTGGCGGCCTGCAGCTCCTCGCTGGCCAGCTGCAGCTCTTCGTTGAGGGACTGGTATTCCTCGTTGGAGGCTTCCATCTGCTCGATCACCGCCTGCAGGTGCTCGCGGGTGTCGGCGAGCTCCTGGCGCAGGCGGGCGATCTCGTCGGCCGCATCGACCGGCGCGAGGGCCTCGGTCGCCCCCGGAGGGTGCGCCGACGGGCCCGCCGGGGCCTCCTCGAAGCTGATCAGCATCGCCGTCAGCGGGTCTTCCCCGCTGGTCTGGACCCGCCGCAGCACCGGGCGCACCTTGAGCACCTCGTCGCCGACCCGCAGCACGGTGCCGCTGCCCGGCAGCATCGCGAGCGATTCCTGGCGCATCCGGTAGCACAAGGCCTTCAGCTCGCCGCGCAGCTCGGGCAGGCACAGCTTGAGCACCGAAAAATCGGCATTGCCGGCCGGCAGCGAGAAGTAGCGCCGCGACGCGCCGAAGAAATGCAGCGGCTCGAAGGCCTCGTCGACCAGCACCGCCGGCGCGGCTGGGCCGCCGCCCGTGGCCCGGCCGGCCTGGCCCGCAGGGGGCCGGCCATCGCCCGCAGGGGGCGCGACAGGGGCCGGGCGGTGCACCGGTAGAGCCGGCTGGCGGGGTCGACCACGTCGAAGCCGCCGCCGTCCGGGCTCACCGACTCGGACTTGCCGAGCAGCAGCAGCCCGCCCGGGTTGAGGGCGAAATGGAAGCTGCGCAGCAGCTCCGCCTGCTGGGCGGGCTTGAAATAGATGAGCACGTTGCGGCAGCTCAGCAGGTCCATCCGCACCAGCGGAGGGTGGCGGGTGAGGTCGTGCACCGAGAACACGCACAGGTCGCGCAGGGCCTTGCTGACGCGCCAGTGGTCGTTTGCCTCCGGGCGGAACCAGCGGGCCAGCCGCGCCTCGCCCAGCTCGGCCAGCTCGGCGCCCGGATAAAGCCCGGCCCGGGCGAAGTCGAGCGCCTCCCGATCCACGTCGGTGGCGAACACCCGCAGGTCGAGCCGGCCGCCCAGCTCGTCGAGCACTTCGCCCAGCAGCATCGCGATCGAGTAAACCTCCTCGCCGGTGGCACAGGCCGGCACCCACACCCGCAGCCCCTCCCCCGGGCGCCGGGCCGCCACGAGCGCCTCCAGGGCCGGGCGCAGCGCCTTGAACACTTCGCCGTCGCGGAAGAAGGCCGACACCGACACCAGCAGCCCGTGCTGCAGCCGGGCCAGCTCGCCGGCGTCGGCCTGCAGCACCGCCAGGTAGGCCTGCAGCGAGCCGAGGCCGAGGGCGCGGCTGCGCCGCCACACCTGCCGGCGCAGGGTGCTCTCTTTGTAGCAGTCGAGATCGAGCCCGGTGGCCTGGGACATCAGGGCCAGGATCGCCCCCAGGGCCGGTGCGTCGGCCGCGTCGGCATCGCTGGGGTCGGGCGCGGCGGGCGGCAGGGAGTGGGCGCTTTTTTGGTTTTTATGGGTCATCTGACGGCCAGGCCGCGAACGGCGGCAAGGAACAAAGGAGATCCAGCCCGGATCTTAAGCCGGGCAGGGCCTCGCCGGGTGCGCCACACGTCGCACGAAGCGCCTTGCGAAAAGCCCCCGCAGCTTCCATCATGAATAACGCCCGTCACCAGGAGATGCCCCATGACCCGCCAGATCGCCCTTCTGATCGCCCTTGCCTTCGGCTTCGCAGCCGGTGCCCAGGCCTGTGGCGACAACGCCTCCAAGAACTCGAAGCCGGACATGAGCAAGCCGGCCACACCGAAGCCGAGCACCTGATCCGATACGGGCGCGCAAGCGCCCTTTTCGTCTTCCGCCCCAACACGAGCCCCGAAGGAGATTCACGATGCCCAACCGCACCCTGCGCCAGGTCGTCACCGGCCAGACCCTGGTTTCCGCCCTGCCCGACACCACCGTCCGCGCGGCCGCCGTCGCGATGGCCGGCCAGTCCGTCGGCTCCATCATGATCGTCGACGAAACCGGCCGGCTGATCGGCCTGTTCACCGAACGCGACGTGCTCAACCGGGTCGTCGCCCGCGGCCTCGACCCCGAGACGACGCTGCTCGCCAGCGTGATGACCGACAAGCTGCAGACCGCCACCCCCGACAAGCCCCTCGGCCACGCGCTGCACCTGATGTTCGAGGGCGGCTTCCGCCACGTGCCGGTGGTCGAGGACGGCCGCCCGGTGGGCATGGTGTCGGCCCGCAACGCCCTCGGGCTCGAGATCCACCAGTTCGAGAAGGAACTCAAGGAGCGCGACCACATCGCCGAGATCCTCTGAGCCCTCTGCCCCGGGAGACCCCTGGCGGGGCCTCCCGGCCTCGCCTCCCGCAGCACAAACGCCAGCCGAGCGCTGAAATCGCCTAAAATCACGGTTTTACCTCCCCTGAGCCCATCCCATGTTCTCCGGAATCGTTGCTGCCACCGGCCGCATCCAGAACGTGTCGCCCCTCGAAGACGGCGTCCGCCTGACCGTCGATGTCGGCAGCCTGGATCTCTCCGACGTCCAGCTCGGCGACAGCATCGCCAACAACGGCGTGTGCCTCACGGTGATCGCCCGCCAGGGCAACTGCGTGGACTTCGACGTGTCCCGCGAAACCCTCAACTGCACCGTCGGCCTGGCCGAGCCAGGTGAGGTCAACCTCGAGAAGGCGCTGCGCCTCGCCGACCGCCTCGGCGGCCACCTCGTCACCGGCCACGTGGACGGCATCGGCATCGTGGAGAAGTTCGCGCCCATCGGCGAGAGCCACGAGCTCGTCATCCGCGCGCCCGCAGCGCTGGCCGGCTACATCGCCAAGAAAGGCTCGATCACCGTCGATGGCGTCAGCCTCACCGTCAATCGGGTCGACGGCTGCGACTTCTCGATCAACCTGATCCCCCACACCGTCCAGGTCACCACCCTCAAGCGCCTTGCCGCCGGCAGCAGCGTGAACCTCGAGATCGACCTGATCGCCCGCTACATGGAACGCATGCTGGCCTGGCGCGACGAAAACCCCGGCACCGAAGGAAACCCCGCATGAGCGCACTCGCCCCGATCCAGGACATCATCGCCGACATCAAGGCCGGCAAAATGGTCATCCTGGTCGACGAAGAAGACCGCGAGAACGAAGGCGACATCGTCATCGCGGCCGAACACATCACGCCCGAGGCCATCAACTTCATGGCCAAGCACGCCCGCGGCCTGATCTGCCTGACCCTCACCGAAGAGCGCTGCCGCCAGCTCGGCATCAACCAGATGGCGCGGGACAACCGCAGCCAGTTCTCGACCGCCTTCACGGTGTCGATCGAGGCCGCCGAAGGCGTCACCACCGGCATCTCCGCCGCCGACCGGGCGCGCACCGTGCAGGCCGCAGTGGCCCGCCACGCCAAGGCCGCCGACATCGTGCAGCCGGGCCACATCTTCCCGATCATGGCCAAGCCGGGCGGCGTGCTGATCCGCGCCGGCCACACCGAAGCCGGCTGCGACCTGGCCGGCATCGCCGGGCTCGAGCCCGCCTCGGTGATCTGCGAGATCATGAACGACGACGGCACCATGTCGCGGCTGCCGCAGCTCATCGAGTTCGCCGCCACCCACGACCTCAAGATCGGCGCCATCCGCGACCTCATCGAATACCGCGCGCGCACCGAGAAGCTCGTCGAGAAAGTCAGCGAAAAAACCGTCGACACCCCCCACGGCCCCTTCCGCCTGTGCGCCTTCAAGGATAAAACCTCCGGCGACGTGCACCTGGCGATGGTCCACGGCGACATCGACCCGGCCGTCGAAACCCTGGTCCGCGTCCATGAGCCCGTCTCGGTGCTCGACTTCCTCGACCCCCACAGCGGCCGCCACACCTTCCCGGTCGACACCGCGCTGGCGCGCATCGCCCAGCACGGCCACGGCGTGATGGTGCTGCTCTACAGCCCCCAGAGCGGCCAGGACCTCCTCGCCCAGCTCGACGCCGACACCAGCGCGCCCAAGCCCGCCCAGAAGTGGGACCCGCGCCTGTTCGGCATCGGCGCCCAGATCCTCCGCGAGCTCAAGGTCGGCCAGATGCGCCTGATGGCCAACCCGCGCAAGATCCCCAGCATGGCCGGCTTCGGCCTGACGGTCGTCGGCCACCTCGCCGCCGAGGCCTGAGCCCCGACGCCTGCCCGACGCGCGCCCCCTTTTCATCCAGGTAATCCCATGCCCCGTTACGACAACATCCCCGAAATCGCGCCCAACCTCGACGGCAGCGGCCTCAAGGTCGGCATCGTCATGTGCCGCTTCAACCTCGACGTCTGCGAAGGCCTGCTGTCGTCCTGCAGCGCCGAGCTGCTGCGCCTCGGCGTCGCCGCCAGCGACATCACCATCGCCACCGTGCCCGGCGCCCTCGAAGCCCCCCTCACGCTGCAGACGATGGCCAGGAGCGGCCGCTTCGACGCGCTGGTGGCCCTCGGCGCGGTGATCCGCGGCGAGACCTACCACTTCGAACTCGTGTCGAATGAGCAAGGCGCCGGCATCACCCGCGTCACCCTCGACACCGGCGTGCCCATCGCCAACGGCATCCTCACCACCGAAGACGACGACCAGGCCCTCGCCCGCATGCAGGTCAAGGGTGCCGACTGCGCCCAGGCCGCCGTCGAGATGGCCCGCCTGCTGAAGGCCCTGGCATGAGCGCCGCCCCCAAGTCCCCCCGCCGCCGCGCCCGCGAGTTCGCGCTGCAGGGCGTCTACCAGTGGCTGCTCAACCAGTCCGCCCTGACCTCCATCGAAAGCCAGATGGCCGAGGTCGGCGGCTTCGACAAATGTGACCGCGACCTCTTCCTGGGCCTCCTGCGCGGCACCATCGGCAACGCCGCCGAGCTGCAGGTGGGCTTCGCCCCCTTCATCGACCGCCAGCTCAACGAGCTCTCGCCGATCGAGCGCGGCATCCTGCTGATGGGCACCTTCGAGATGGTGCACCGCCCCGACACCCCCTACCGGGTCATCATCAACGAGGCCATCGAACTCGCCAAGGGCTACGGCGGCACCGACGGCCACCGCTTCGTGAACGGCGTGCTCGACAAGCTCGCCGCCCGCCTGCGCCCCGAAGAGGTCGAAGCCAACCAGCAGCAACGCCGTGCCGCCCGCGCCGGCAAGCAGGGCGGCGACACGCCGGCCTGACCCAGCGGCCACGCCCGCCTGAGCTGCAACCCAATGCCCTCCGAGTTCGCGCTGATCCGCAAGCACTTCACGCGTCCCGCCCGCCACACCGACCTGGCGGTGGGCGACGACGCGGCGCTGATCCGCCCCTCGGCCGGCATGCAGCTGGCCATCTCCACCGACATGCTGGTGGCCGGCACCCATTTCTTTGCCGACACCGACCCCGAAGACCTGGGCTGGAAGACCCTCGCCGTCAACGTCTCCGACCTCGCCGCGATGGGCGCCGAGCCCCGCTGGGTCGTCCTCGCCGCCAGCCTGCCGGCCCCCGACGAAGCCTGGATCGCCGCCTTCGCCAAGGGCTTCTTCGCCTGCAGCGAAGCCTTCGGCATCGACGTCATCGGCGGCGACACCACCCGCGGCCCCCTCAACCTGTGCCCCACGATCTTTGGCGAAGTGCCCGTCGGCCGCGCCATCACCCGCGCCGGAGCCCGGCCCGGAGACGACCTGTGGGTGTCGGGCACCCCCGGCCGCGCCGCCCTCGGCCTCGCCCAGCTGCGCGGTGAAGCCGAGCTCGCCGACGGCCACCGGGCCGACTGCCTCGCCGCCCTGCACCGGCCACAGCCGCGGGTCGCCCTCGGCCTCGCCCTGCGTGGCCTCGCCAACAGCATGCTCGACGTCTCCGACGGCCTCTTGGGCGACCTCGGCCACATCCTCGAACAATCCACGGTCGGCGCCGTGATCAGCGAAAGCGCCCTGCCGCTGGCCGCCTTGCAAGCCGCCTGCGCCGACGCCGCCCTCGCCTTCCGCGCCTGCACCGCCGGCGGCGACGACTACGAGCTGCTGTTCACCGCCCCCGCCGCCCGCCGCACCGAGGTGGAGGCACTGGCCCTACAACTCGGCCTGCCCCTCCACCGCATCGGCACCATCACCCCTGCCAGCCAGGGGCTTCGCCTGCAAGGCCACGACGGGCAGCTGCACCCGCTGGCCGCCCGCGGCTACGACCACTTCGGGCGCTGATCATGCAACCCAACCGGCGCTTCCTGCTGGCCGACCCGGCCCATTTCGTGGCCCTCGGCTTCGGCTCCGGCCTGTGGCCCAAGGGGCCCGGCACCGCCGGCACGCTGGCCGGCTGGCTGCTCTTCCCCTTCGTCAAGGCACCGCTGTCCGACCCGCTCTTCGGTGCCCTGCTGGCGGCCTGCTTCCTGTTCGGCATCATCGCCTGCGAGCGCACCGGGCGCAGCCTGGGCGTCGCCGACCACGGCGCCATCGTGTGGGACGAGATCGTCGCGATCTGGCTGGTGCTGTGGCTCACCCCCGCCACGCTGGCCTGGCAGGCCGCGGCCTTCGCGCTGTTCCGCTTCTTCGACATCGTCAAGCCCGCCCCCATCCGCTGGGTGGACGAACACACCCGCGGCGGCTTCGGGGTGATGCTCGACGACATCCTGGCCGCCGGCTACACCCTGCTGGCGCTGGCCATCCTCATGCGACTCATCGGCTGATGGACACCTCCACCGACCCCCAACTCGACACCCTCTCCCGCCTCGTCGGCGAGCATCTGGCCGCCCGCGGCTGGCGCCTCGCCACTGCCGAGTCGTGCACCGGCGGCTGGGTGGCCGAAGTCGTCACCGCCACCGCCGGCAGCTCCGGCTGGTTCGACAGCGGCTTCATCACCTATTCCAACGACGCCAAGTGCGCCCTGCTGGGCGTTTCGCCGATGACCCTCGCCCGCCACGGCGCGGTCAGCGAAGCCACCGTCGCGGCGATGGCGGAAGGCTGCCTCGAGCGCTCGGAGGCCGAAGTCGTGCTGTCGATCTCCGGCATCGCCGGCCCCGGCGGCGGCTCCCCCGAAAAGCCCGTCGGCACCGTGTGCTTCGGCTGGGCCCGCCACGGCGAGGCGCCGCAAACCACCACCTGCCGCTTCGACGGCGACCGCAGCGCCGTGCGCCGCCAGGCAGTCGTCTTCGCCCTCACCGAACTCCTCCGCCGCTTTCAATAAAGCCCTGCCGATTCAGGCAGTTGGCGATTGTGCTGGACTCCGGGCGATGACTGTATAAAATATCAGTCATCGCAGCACGTCACGAGCCCATGCAACGGCATCATGCTGCGCGCCCACCCGCACGCAAACTCTGTGCCATAATCCCCAAAAACCTTTCTTGAAGGACAACGACCCATGGATGACAACAAGGCCAAGGCCCTCTCCGCCGCGCTTTCCCAGATCGAAAAGCAGTTCGGCAAGGGCTCGATCATGCGTCTCGGCGACGGCGAGGTCGAAAGCGACATCCAGACCGTCTCCACGGGCTCGCTGGGGCTCGACATCGCCCTCGGCATCGGCGGCCTGCCCCGCGGCCGGGTCGTCGAGATCTACGGCCCCGAATCCTCCGGCAAGACCACCCTCACGCTGCAGGTCGTCGCCGAAATGCAGAAGCTCGGCGGCACCGCAGCCTTCATCGACGCCGAACACGCGCTGGATGTCACCTACGCCCAGAAGCTCGGCGTGAACATCGGCGACCTGCTGATCTCCCAGCCCGACACCGGCGAACAGGCCCTCGAGATCGCCGACATGCTGGTGCGCTCCGGCGGCGTCGACGTCGTCGTCATCGACTCGGTGGCCGCGCTCACCCCGAAGGCCGAAATCGAAGGCGAGATGGGCGACCAGCTCCCCGGCCTGCAGGCCCGCCTGATGAGCCAGGCCCTGCGCAAGCTCACCGCCAACATCAAGCGCACCAACACCCTGGTGATCTTCATCAACCAGATCCGCATGAAGATCGGCGTGATGTTCGGCAGCCCCGAGACCACCACCGGCGGCAACGCGCTCAAGTTCTACGCCTCGGTGCGCATGGACATCCGACGCATCGGCACCATCAAGAAGAACGACGAGGTGATCGGCTCCGAGACCAAGGTCAAGGTCGTCAAGAACAAGGTGGCGCCCCCGTTCCGCGAGACCCTCTTCGACATCCTCTACGGCGAGGGCACCTCCCGCGAGGGCGAGATCATCGACCTGGGCGTGCAGCACAAGTTCGTCGACAAGTCCGGAGCCTGGTACGCCTACAACGGCGAGAAGATCGGCCAGGGCAAGGACAACGCCCGCGAGTTCCTCAAGTCCAACCCGCACATCGCCCGCGAGATCGAGAACAAGATCCGCGTCGCCGTGGGCCTGCCCGAGATGGCGGTGATCGCACCGGCCGCCCCCGCGGCAGCCGCCTGAGTCAGCACCGGGGCTCCCGCTCTCGAATGGCCGCCAGCCTCCACGACCGCGCCCTGCGCTGCCTCGCCCAGCGGGAACACTCCCGCGCCGAGCTGGCCAGGAAACTCGGCAGCCTGGGCGAGGCCGACGAGGTGAACGCCGAGCTCGACCGCCTCACCGAGCTCGGCCTGCTCTCCGACGCGCGCTTCGCCGACGCCTACGTGCGCGCCAAGGCGGCGCGTTTCGGCGCCTCGCGGCTCCGTCTCGAGCTCGCCCGGCGGGGTGTCAACGCCGAGCTGATCGCCGCCAGCCTCGAAGACAACTGCGGCGACGGCGAGCTCGAACGCGCCCGCGACATCCACCGGCGCAAGTTCGCCGAAGCACCCCAGGACGCCCGCGAATGGGCGCGGCAGGCCCGTTTCCTTCAAGGTCGTGGCTTTTCCTCCGAAATAATCCGTAGAGTCCTGAAAGAGCACCCCGGCGATGAGCCTGCTTAAAGTCAGCAACCTGCAAAAGAAGTACAAGGCCCGCACGGTCGTCCACGACGTCTCCTTCGACGTCGGCAGCGGCGAGGTCGTCGGTCTGCTCGGCCCCAACGGCGCGGGCAAGACCACCTGCTTCTACATGATCGTCGGCCTGGTGACCGCCGACGGCGGCGAGATCACCCTCGACGACCAGGTCCTGACCCATCGCCCGATCCACCAGCGCGCGCGCCTCGGCCTGTCCTACCTGCCCCAGGAGATGAGCGTCTTCCGCAAGCTCACGGTGGCCGAGAACATTCAGGCCGTGCTCGAGCTGCAGAAGCTCTCCAAGGCCGAGATCGCCGCGCGCCTCGAAGAACTCCTCGCCGAGCTCGGCATCGAGCACCTGCGCGACAACACCGCGATCTCCCTGTCGGGCGGCGAGCGCCGCCGCTGCGAGATCGCCCGCGCCCTGGCCAGCGACCCGCGCCTGATCCTCCTCGACGAGCCCTTCGCCGGCGTCGACCCGATCGCCGTGATCGACATCCAGAAGATCATCCGCTTCCTCAAGGAAAAGGGCATCGGCGTCCTGATCACCGACCACAACGTCCGCGAGACCCTCGGCATCTGCGACCGCGCCTTCATCATCAATGCCGGCGAAGTGCTGGCCAGCGGCCGGCCCGACGAAATCGTCCGGAATGAACAGGTCCGTCAGGTTTACCTCGGCGAGCACTTCCGGCTCTGAGGCATCATCGCATCATGAAGCCCAGCCTCCAGCTCAAACTCTCCCAGCACCTCGCGCTCACGCCGCAGCTGCAGCAGTCCATCAAGCTGCTCCAGCTGTCCACCATCGAGCTCAACCAGGAAATCGAGAAGGTCCTTCTCGAGAACCCCATGATCGAGCGCGACGAGCCCGAAAACCAGCTCGGGTCGAGCCGCGTCGAGGCACCCGGCCCCCTGGCACCGGCCGGCAGCGAGGCCGCCCAGGAGCGCGAGCAGGAGCAGGCCCGGGAAGCCGAGCGCGAGCGCGAACCCGAGCGCGACTTCGAACCCACCGGCGAGATGGGGGAATGGCAGGGCACCGGCAGCGCCCCCCGGGACGATGACGACGACGCCGACTTCCAGGAGTTCCAGGCGGCCATTCCAGCCCTCCGGGACCACCTGGACGCCCAGATCGCCCTCACTCCGCTCTCCGACCGCGACCGGGCCCTGTGCCGCTTCATGATCGAGGCCCTCGACGACGACGGCTACCTCAGCCAGTCCCTCGAAGACCTCCTGCCCCTGCTGCCGCCCGAACTCGAGGTCGAGATCGACGACCTCCGGATCGCCCTGCGCCAGATCCAGAGCCTCGACCCGGCCGGCATCGGCGCCGCCGACGTCAGCCAGTGCCTGGCCCTGCAACTGCGCACGCTGCCCGCCGACGACATCCGCGACCTGGCCCTGGCCATCGTCGCTGATCACCTGGAGCTCCTGGCTGCGCGGGACTTCCTCAAGCTCAAGCGCGCCCTCCGCTGCAACGACGACGCCCTGCGCGAAGCCCACGCCCTGATCCTCGGGCTCAACCCGCGCCCCGGCGCCCAGTTCGCCCAGTCCGACACCCGCTACGTGGTGCCCGACGTGGTCGTGCGCAAGGTGCGCAACAGCTGGGTCGTCAGCCTCAACCCCGACGCCATGCCGCGCCTGCGTATCAACAACCTGTATGCCCAGATCCTGCGCGACAACCGCGGCGCCAGCGGCTCCCTGTCGAGCCACCTCCAGGAGGCCCGCTGGCTGATCAAGAACGTGCAGCAGCGTTTCGACACCATCCAGCGAGTTTCGCAAGCGATCGTTGACCGCCAGCGCCAGTTCTTCGATTATGGCGATGTGGCAATGCGTCCGCTTACCCTGCGGGAGATCGCCGAGCAGCTGGATCTACACGAATCCACCGTCTCGCGGGTGACCACCCAAAAGTACATGGCCACACCGCGCGGCATTTTCGAATTCAAGTATTTTTTCGGCAGTCACGTTGCCACCGACACCGGTGGAGCCGCCTCCTCGACAGCGATTCGGGCGCTGATTCGCCAGTTCGTGGGGGCGGAAGACAAGAAGAAACCCTTGTCCGACGCCAAGATTGCCGACTTGTTGGGCCAGCAGGGCATCGTCGTCGCTCGCCGGACGATCGCAAAGTACCGCGAGTCCCTCGATATCCCGCCGGTCAGTCTGCGCAAATCCATCTGACAGAAAGGTAAGAACCATGAACCTCAACATCACGGGGCATCACGTCGAAGTCAC
Organism: Zoogloea sp.; assembly: GCA_023150125.1. Classification (GTDB taxonomy): domain Bacteria; phylum Pseudomonadota; class Gammaproteobacteria; order Burkholderiales; family Rhodocyclaceae; genus Zoogloea. Next base: position 15,588 of record JAKLLM010000010.1, on the reverse strand, counting down.
TCCCGCCATCCGCGATTACGTCACCGGCAAGCTCGACCGCGTGATCCGGCACTTCGACAACGTCACCAGCGTCGGCGTGATCCTCTCGGTGGAAAAGCTGCGTCAGAAGGCTGAAGTCACCGTCCACGTGCGCGGCAAGGACATCCACGTCGAAAGCGAAGATTCCGACATGTATGCGGCCATCGACGCCCTCACCGACAAGCTCGACCGCCAGGTCCTGAAGTACAAGACCAAGGCTGCCGACCACGGTCATGACTCCCTCAAGAACCACGTCGCCGAATCCTGATCGGCAACTGTCGTAATACCGTATTCCCCGGGACCGTTGTGGCTATAATGCGCCCCAACTGACACAACGGCCCGGCGGCTTCCGCCCCGGATCTTCCACGCAGCGTTTCACTGGAAACCCGCTCCGGCCCCGGCCGAGCAGGCGAGCCCTTTCATGAACCTCATCGCCAAACTACTGCCGCCCGCCAATGTGGTCGTCGGCCTCGAGGCGAGCAGCAAGAAGCGTGCTTTCGAGCAAGCCGGCCTGCTGTTCGAGAACAATCACGGGATCGGTCGCAGCACCGTCTTCGACAGCCTGTTTGCCCGCGAGAAGCTCGGCTCCACTGGCCTGGGCCAGGGCATCGCGATCCCCCACGGCCGCATCAAGGGCCTCAAGGACGCGCTGGGTGCCTTCATCCGCCTCGCCGAGCCGGTGCCCTTCGACGCACCCGACGGCCGCCCGGTCGCCATGCTGTTCGTGCTGCTGGTGCCCGAACAAGCCAACGAACACCACCTGCAACTCCTGTCCGAACTGGCCCAGATGTTCAGCGATCGCGCCTTCCGCGAGCAGCTGATGAGCGCCCCCGACAGCCTGTCGGTCCACAGCCTCTTCGCCGGATGGGGAAGCGATGCGTCAGACAACGGTAGCCCGGCTGTTTGACGACAACCTCGAACGCCTGAGGCTGCGCCACATCTGTGGCAGCCTCGACACCCGCATCGCTGTCTCCGAAGACCGCATCTGGCCGGCCGACATGGTCGGCCACCTCAACCTGATCCACCCCGACCGCCTGCAGATCCTCGGCTCGTCGGAACTCTCCTGGGCCCGCCGGCAGACCCGCGAGAAGGTCATCCACCACGTCCGCGAGATCCTCTCCTACGGGCCGCCGGCCATCATCGTGGCCGACGACGAGGACATCCCGAGCATGGTGCGCACCCTGTGCGCCAACGACGACATCGCGCTGTTCGCCAGCCCGCTGCCGTCGGCCAACGTCATCGACCACCTGCGCAGCTACCTGTCGCGCAAGCTGGCCGAGCGGGCCGCCCTGCACGGGGTGCTGATGGACGTGCTGGGCCTCGGCGTGTTCATCACCGGCGACTCCGGCGCAGGCAAGTCCGAACTCGCCCTCGAGCTCCTTTCCCGCGGCCACGGCCTGGTGGCCGACGACGTGGTCGAGTTCTCGCGCATCGCCCCCAGCGTGCTCGAAGGCCGCTGCCCGCCGCTGCTGCAGGACGTCATGGAGGTGCGCGGCCTCGGCATCCTCAACATCCGCACGATCTTTGGCGAGACAGCCTGCCGGCGCAAGATGAAGCTCAAGCTGGTGGTGCACCTGCAGCGGCGCCAGCCCGGCCAGGAAGACCCCCTGCGCCTGTCCCTCGACAGCGAGCAGCAGGTCATCCTGGGCGTGCCGGTGCGCCGGGTGGTGCTGCCGGTCGCGGCCGGGCGCAACGTGGCCGTACTCCTCGAGGCCGCGGTGCGTTCCACCATCCTGCTCCTGCGCGGCATCGACTCCACCCAGGAGTTCATCGACCGCCAGCGCCGCGCCATGGAAGAAGGCGGTCACTGAGGTTTGCGGATTCTGCCGGCCGGCGTCAACGCATCGCCCCGCGCACCGTTTATCATGCAGATGCAGTCCCCTAAAACCGCCCATCGAAGGAGTGGCCAGATGAAGAAAGTGATCCTGAGCGTCGCCGTTTCCGTTTTTGCCGCCAGCCTGGCGCCTGCCGCCCTCGCCGGTGAGCAGCAGAACAAGATGAAGGAATGCAACGCCTCCGCCGGTGAGCTCAAGGGCGACGAGCGGAAGGCCCACATGAAATCCTGCCTGTCGGCCAAGCCGGCCAGCAAGGGCACCGCCCAGCAGGAAAAGATGAAGGCCTGCAACAAGGAAGCCGGCGAAAAGGCCCTGAAGGGCGACGATCGCAAGAAGTTCATGAGCGGCTGCCTGAAGGGCTGACCCTCCACCCGCCGCCAAGCATGCAAAAGGGCCCAATGGGCCCTTTGCTTTGTCTTGCGTCCGGGCTCCCCGCCCCGCAGTCCTCAGTCGAGAGCGAAGGCCACCGCGTCCGACATGTTGTCGGCGACCGAGAAACCGCAGCCGATATGGCCCTTCTCGGAAAGCGCGCATTCGTCGCGCTTGACGCAGTGCTCGGGGCTGCCCTCCTCGAGCAGGTAGGTGCCGTTGGTGCTGGAATCCGCCAGATAGAAAGACCCGTTGCGCAGCTCGATGCGGGCATGCTGCCGCGACACCCGCGGATCCGAGACGACGATGTCGTTGCCCGTCTCGCGCCCGAACAGAAGGGTGGGATGGGCGGCGTCGATCACCCAGTTCTGCCCCCTGAAACTCACCCGCATCTGCCTCTGGACCTGCGCCTGCGCTTGAGCCTGCGCGGCGTCCGGGCGCAACTCGACCGGGCCGGGCGGAGGCGGCGCCTCGCTGGGCTCCGGAGCTGAAGGCAGGGGCACCGGGCTACCCGCCTCGTCAGCCTTGCCCAGCATCCGGCGCATCGACGGCGACAGGATCTGGGTCAGCTCGGTGGATACGGAGATGGTGTCGGGGTTGCTGCCTTCGACCAGGGCCGCCGCCAGCTTTTCGGCCGCGCCCGCTTCCCCGCCACCTTCCGACTCGAGCACCACGCCCGCCCGCAGCACCAGCTTGATCCCGCTCATCGGCGGCAGGGCCCGCACCCGCTCGCGCATCTCGCGCGCGGCAAGGAGGGCCGAGTCGACATCGGCAAAAAACGCCACGAGGGCATCCGCGCGTACGTCGAGCGCGCTCCCCGAGTATGCCTCGGCACAGCGGGACATGCGGTTCAGGCAGCGCTCGACCGCATAGCCAGCCTCCGCCTCGCCAAGCTTGACGGCCAGACGCAAGCCGCCGGCCACATCGGCATACAACAGACAGCGGTTCGAAGCGCGCTCATTCATCGTTACGGAATCCGTCGGAGCCTGACAGGCAGCTGCGCTTCGGCGCAGCGTGTGGGTTGGAAGAAAGGGACCGAAGCCGCCATCACGATCACGGCCTCCAGATCCCGATCGGGATGTCGGTGGAGCCCACGCCGGCCGGCAGCTCGGGCGCATCGAAGACGATGTCGCCCTCGCCCACCTCGGTGGAACGGGACACGTTGCGGAAGTCGAACAGCTCGCTGTCTGCCAGGTGGGACGGCACCACGTTCTTGAGGGCCGTCGCGATCGACACGACGCGCCCCGGGAAGCGGCTGTCCCAGTCCCGCAGCATGGCCTTGATCTGCTTGCGCTGGGCGTTTTCCTGGCTGCCGCAGAGGTTGCACGGGATGATCGGGTATTCCATGCCCCGGGCGAAGCGCTCGATGTCCTTCTCGGAACAATAGGCCAGCGGGCGGATCACCACGTTCTGGCGGTCGTCACTGACCAGCTTGGGCGGCATGGCCTTCATCTTGCCGCCGAAGAACATGTTGAGGAACAGGGTCTCGATCATGTCGTCCCGGTGGTGGCCGAGGGCGATCTTGGTGGCGCCGAGTTCCTTGGCCGTGCGGTAGATGATGCCGCGGCGCAGGCGCGAGCACAGGGAGCAGGTGGTCTTGCCCTCGGGGATCTTGTCCTTGACGATCTTGTAGGTGTTCTCGGTGACGATGCGATACTCGACCCCGATGGACTCGAAGTAGGCCGGCAGCACGTGGTCGGGGAAGCCCGGCTGCTTCTGGTCGAGGTTCATCGCGACGATGCGGAAGTCGATCGGCGCCTTCTCGCGCAGGGCCAGCAGCAGGCTCAACAGGGTGAAGGAATCCTTGCCCCCCGACACGCAGACCATCACCACGTCGCCCTCCTCGATCATGCCGTAGTCGACGATGGCTTCCCCCACCTTGCGCATCAGGTGTTTCCGGAGGCGCAGGAATGAGTTGGAGAAACGGGACTCCGTTTCGGGAAGTTCGATCGCCGAGGGCGCGGGAGAGGCCACTACATGTTCCATCTTGTTCAAATATCCATTGATTATAAGCCGATGCAAAAACCTGTTACACCAGCATAAATGTTAAATACGTTATAAATGCGCCGTGCGCCCGCCGTCCACCGGAATGATCTGCCCCGTGATGTAGGGCGCCTCCAGAAGCAGGAAGCACACCGTGCGGGCAATGTCGGACGGCGAGCCGATGCGTCCGAGCAGGGTATGGTCGATGATCGCCTGCCGTGCCGCGGGCGAGAACTGGCCATCCTCCGGCCACTCGATCGCCCCCGGCGAGACGCCATTCACGCGCACCTCCGGGGCCAGCTCCAGGGCCAGAGCCCGCGTCAATCCAAGCAATCCAGCCTTTGCCGCACAATACAAGGGGTAGCCCGCGAGGGGCCGCTCGGCATGGATGTCGACGATGTTGACGACCGCTCCCCGGGCCGCCTTTAGGGCCGGCGCGGCAGCCTGGACGAGAAACAGGGGCGCCTTCAGGTTGGAGCCGATCAGGTCGACCCAGGCCGCCTCGTCGATCTCGCCGAGGGCCGTGGGGAAAAAGCTGGAGGCGTTATTGACGAGGCCGTCGAGTTTCCCGAAATGGGCAATTACCTCCGCCACCAGGCCCGGCAACCCTGCCGAATCGAGCAGATCGGCCTGGAAGACCCGCACCGAGCCCGGCCGCTGCGCGTTGAGGGCCTCCGCCAGCTGCCCTGCCTCGGCGGCCGAATGACGACAATGCAGCGCGATCTGCGCACCCGCCCGGTGCAACTGACGAACGATCTCGGCCCCGACGCGCCGGGCGCCGCCGGTAACGAGGACCACAGGGGCCAACGGTTCTTGGTTCATGACTCGCTGGGGTATCTTGAGGGAGGCGTAATCATACGGTGCCGGGAGCAGATCGGCCCAGATTTCGCGGCCGGGCACAGCCCCGGATAATACATCAGCATCCCCCTCCGACGGACCCCGCCGGGAGGGGGTCGGCACCGGGTAAAATGCCCATTTTAACCAGCCGGTGCGAACCATGAAGCTGCCCCAGCCCTCCCCCGAAGCCCTTGCCCAGAGCGCGCATCTCGTCGCCCGCCTGCGCAGCCTGATCGAAGCGCAGGGGGGCTGGATCTCCTTCGCCACCTACATGGCCGAGGCGCTCTACACGCCAGGCCTCGGCTACTACAGCGGCGGCGCCCACAAGTTCGGCCCCGGCGGCGACTTCATCACCGCGCCGGAGCTCACGCCCCTGTTCGGCCAGGCCCTGGCCAGCCAGGTGCAGCAGATCATGAGCCTGTCTGCGCCCCATGTGATCGAGGCCGGCGCCGGCACCGGCCTGCTGGCCGCCGACCTGCTCCTCGAGCTCGAGCTCCGCGGCGCCCTGCCCGACAGCTACGCCATCCTCGAAGTCTCCGGCGAACTGCGCGAGCGCCAGTTCGACACCCTGGCCACCAAGGTGCCGCACCTGGCGTCGCGGGTGAAGTGGCTCGATGGCCTGCCCGAGCGTTTCTCGGGCGCGCTGGTGGCCAACGAGGTGCTCGACGTGATGCCGGTGCACCTGATCGCCTGGCGGCCCGAGGGCATCTTCGAGCGCGGCGTCGCCCTCGGCGGCGAGGGCCAGTTCGTGTGGGCCGACCAGCCGGCCACCGGCAAGGTCGCCAAAGCCGCTGCCGCCCTTGATCTGCCGCTGCCCGAGGAGGGCGAATACGTCAGCGAGCTCAACCTCGCCGGCCGCGCCTGGGTGGCCGAGTGGGCCGCGCGCCTCGACAAGGGTGCGATGCTGCTGGTGGACTACGGCTACCCGCGGGCCGAGTACTACCTGCCCAGCCGCAGCACCGGCACGCTGCTGTGCTACTTCCGCCACCACGCCCACGGCGACCCCTTCATGTGGCCGGGGCTCAACGACATCACCGCCTTCGTCGACTTCACCGCCGTCGCCGAGGCCGGTTTCGAGGCGGGCCTCGACGTGCTCGGCTACACCGACCAGGCCAACCTGCTGTTCAACTGCGGGGTGCTCGACTGCCTGGCGCGGCGGGCCCCCGAGGAGAGCACCGACTACATCCGCGCCGCCAAGGCCCTGCAGCGCCTCACCGGCCCCCACGAGATGGGTGAGCTGTTCAAGGTGATCGCGCTCGGCCGGGACATCTCCCAGCCGCTGATCGGCTTCCTGCGCGGCGACCGCCTTCACGCCCTGTAAGCAACGACAAGGCCCGGCGACCTTGCGGTCGGCGGGCCCTGGGCTTTTCTGCGCCCCCACCTCGGGCAGGCTCACTCCTGGAAGCGATACACCGCGCTCAGGAAGGCCTCAACGTCGGTCGGCACCGCATGCACAGCGTGCTCCGGGAGTGGGATCTCCTGGAGCCCGAGGGCCAGTTCAGGCGGGACCAGATTGGCGTTCAGGACTTCATCGTCATAGGCCGACCCGACCGCATCCTGCGGTTCATCGTAAAAGCGCTCACCACTTTCCATGTCCATCAAGATCACCATTTCGGCCTCCGTTCCGGGGTGAAGACATACCCCCTTGCTAGTCTAACGGCCCGGGCCCCCAAAGGTTGAAGGAAATCCTGCGACGCTGCAGGCAGTGCTGCACACCCGCCATGCCGCCTGATCTTACGGTTTCAGGATGGATCATGCCCGGCCCCGGGGCAATGACGAAGTTCACGGGGCACGCGGATTTCGGGGCGCCCTTACAATCCCTGACTCTTCAGCCAGTACAGGATGGGGTCGGCGGCGATGCGCCAGTCGGTCTCCATCATCATGCCGTGGCCCAGGTCGGGCAGGATGTTGGCGCTGACGCCGTAGCTGCGGGCGGTCATGCGCACCTGGTCGGGCGGGATCAGCACGTCGTGCTCGGCGCCCAGCACCAGCATCGGCGGCCGCGGCATGCGCGACAGGGACGGCAGGTCGAACAGCGACATGTCCCAGATCGCCCGGTGGGATTCGGGCTGGCACAGGTGGTAATAACGGCGCAGGCGTTCGAGCTCGATGGTCTCGTGGAACATCGCGTCGCGCAGGGTTTCCATCTGGGGCTGGCCGCCGCCCATGATGCGGTTGAGGTCACCCAGCAGATGGGGCTTGGAGAACGCCAGCCCGAAGGCCGAGCCGAGCAGCCCCTGGGGCGGCACCGACGACATCAGCACGGCGCCGGGCACCGTGAACTTCTCGAGGTACTTCTGGATCACCATGCCGCCCATCGAGTGGCCGATCAGCACCGGCGGCGACGGCAGCTTGTCGGCCACCTCGGCCACGTCGGCCACGTAGTCGGCGATCGAGAAGCTGTCGAGGTAGGCCCGCCCGCGGCTGGCACCGTGGCCCGACAGCGAGACGGCGTAGGCGGCATAGCCCTGCTCGGCAAACCAGGGCAGGAAGTTCTCGTCCCAGCACCAGGCCGCGGTGTAGGCGCCATGGACGAAGAGCAGCGGGGTTGGGCGGGCGGCGCCGGCGGGTGCGCGGCAGATGACTTCCAGATCACCGAAGCGCGCGCGGTTCATGCGCAGGCTCCGGCCGGGCGGGAGGGGGTCGAGATCATGGCTTGTTCAGGCAGTATCATGTTGTTGTGGCGCAGAACTTACAGCACCCGCGCAGCGGAAGAAAGCACAATGCGCGCCGCAGCCCGACAACGAACGTTTGAACCGGGTCCATCAAAACCCGTGGAGAAGCCTGATGCTGAAGTGGTTGCTGGCAATCGTGATCCTGGCCGTGGTGTCCGGGCTGGGCTCCAGCCTGTCGCCGCGGCGCTGGCGCTTCGGGCACCTGCCCGGCGACCTGCACTTCGACATCTTCGGCCGGCACATCCACATCCCGCTCACCAGCACCCTGCTGCTGTCGCTACTGGTGGGGCTGCTGATCCGCTGGCTTTGAGGCCTCTTCGCCGGGCCCGCGCACCGCAAAGCTGACGCTGTCGAGCACCGCCCCGTCGGCGGACACCAGCTCGAGCAGATGGCGCCCCGCCACCGGGCGCCAGGCCAGCCGCGCGCCGGCACCGTTGCTTCCATTGCCGGCGTTGCCGCTCCCATTGCCGTTGCCCGCCGCCATGCGCTCGCCGTCGAGGCGCCACCAGCTGCCGGCCGGCGCCCGGGCCGCCTCGAAGTAAACCCGGAAGCTCCGGTCGTCGGCCAGCCCCGTCGCGTCGACGATGCCGCCGCCGATCGGGTACACGATGCGCGGCGGGTTGCGCGGCGCCACCAGCACCCGCTCCGTTTCGGTGCCGCGGATGAACCACTCGCGCCGGGCGCTCTCGATGGCCGGCTCGAACACCACCAGCGTCGACACCACGCCCGGCGGCGCCAGCGGGCGCTGCGCCGGCTGGTTGCGGTGCAGCCCGCGCAGGTAGTCCAGCCCCGATGCCGCCGCCTGGGCGGGCAGGGCCCGGCTCCCGGCCGCCCACAGGGCCAGGCTGTAACGCTCGGAGAACGCCACCAGCAGCGTCTCACGCCCGTCGGGCACGTGCTGGCGCAGCGCGAAGGGCTGCAGCGTGCCGTCGGCATCGCGCAGGGCCAGCATGTCGCCGACGATGAAGCCGGCCTCGGCCCGCAGGAGGCGGCGCTGGGGGCGCTCCGGCAGCACGGTCAGGTGCGGGGCGAGCCACTGGCCGCCGCTGGCCAGGGCGCGGTACAGCCCGGCCAGCTGGATCAGGTTGAGATCCGGCAGGCCGCTGCGGGGCGGCTCGATGTCGGCCAGGCGCAGGCGTTCGACCAAAGCGTCGCCGGCCAGCCGGGCGACCAGCTGGGCCGGCTCGGCCAGCCCTTCGGCCAGCGCGCTGCGGGCGCTGACCCACAGGCGGTCGTCGGGCGAAGTGGGCGCGTGGTTGCCGAGGGATTCCTCCAGCGGCGTGGCCGCGGTGATCTGGCGCCGCTCGATGGCCACGCCATAGGCGAAGGGCTGCAGCAGATTGCCGGCGCCGCGCAGGATCTGCGCCTGATCCGGCAGGGCCGGCTCGGGCGCCCCCACGTAGGCCAGCACCTCGCCGCTGGCGTTGTCCACCAGCACCGCCGCAGCTTCCGGCACGCCGAGGCGCTTGAGCGCCGCGGTGAGGCCCTGCTGCAGCTCCGCGTCCAGGGTGCTGCGCAGGCGCTCGCCCGGGTGCTGCGTGGCCAGCAGCAGGCGGCCGGCATGGGGCGCCAGCTCCCAGCGCGGGCCGGTGTGCTGGCGGTCGAGGCTGGCGGCGAGGCGCTGGGCCGGGGCACAGGCGGCCGGCGCATTGATGCGCTCGGCCAGCACGCAGGCCCGCTGGGCGACATGCTCGGGGCGGGCGTTGGGGCCCCGCAGCAGTACCGCCAGGATCAGCGACTCGGCGCGCCCGAGCTCGGTGGGCGATTTGCCGAACAGCGCCCGCGCCGCCGCATGCACGCCCTGCAGGTCGCCCCGGAAGGGCGCCAGGTTGAGGTAGGCCTCGAGGATCTGCTCCTTGGTCCAGCGCGCCTCGAGGGCCTGGGCGGCGAGGGCCTGGTCCCACTTCTGGCCGAGGGAGCGCCGCGGCATGCCACCGCGGCCGAGGGCCAGCTCCGGGTCGAGCAGGCCGGCCAGCTGCATCGATAGCGTCGAGGCGCCGCGCTTGCGGTCGTACCACAGGTTGTGCCACAGGGAGCCGACGAAGGCCCGCCAGTCGACGCCCGAATGCTCGAAGAAGCGCTTGTCCTCTGCGGCCAGCAAGGCATCCTTGAGGGCCGGCGAGAAGCTGTTGAGGGCCACCCATTCGAGCCGCCGCACGTGGGGGTCGACCCGCCTCTCGGCCAGCGGCGTGCCGTCGCGGGCGAGCAGCACGGCCACCGACGGGCGGGCGGCAGCCTTGACGTCGGCGAAGGCCGGGATGGGCTGGGTGGCCTGCACGGCCGTCGCCGCCACGCCCATCAGGATGACGAGGGCGATCCGCCGGAGACGGGACGCGAGCAGGGGAGGAGAACCGGGCGAGGACATGGCTGGCCCGCATTGTATGCCGGCCCAGGACGGGTATGACGCGGGATTCGTAACGCCCTGTCGGCGGTAAATTGTCAAGAAAGGTTTCGATGCCCGGGCCTCAGCCCAGCGCCTTGAGCGCCGCCACCCGGGCTTCGTGCACCGCCTCGGGAATGCGTGCCTTGTCGGCCAGACCGCGGGCGATGGCGCCGGCGTCGACCCCGCGCACGGCCGCCAGCGCGGCCAGCAGGTGGTCCCGCTGGGGGTATGGACGCTCGCCCAGGCCGGCCCGGCCCCGGTGGTCGCAGGCACAGGCGTCGAGCATCGCGGCGAAACGATCCGGCCGGCGCAGGCCGTCGCAGCGCTCGATGAGCCGGACGATGGTGAGCGGGCGCAGCTCGAGGGCGCGGTGCACGATGCCGTGCTCGCGGGCCACCATCAGCGCCAGGTCGCGGCAGTCGGCGGGGCACTTGAGGCGGGCGCAGACCTCCACGGCCAGGCGCTCGCTGGCGGCCTCGTGGCCGTAGTGGTGGGGCAGGTTGTGGGCCGGGCTGGTGGCCTTGCCGAGGTCGTGGAGCAGGCAGGCGAAGCGGCCGGCCAGCGGCAGGCCGGCCGCGGCGGCGGCGTCGAGCACCAGCAGCAGGTGCACGCCGGTGTCGACCTCGGGGTGGTGGGCGGCCGGCTGGGGCACGCCGAACAGGCGGCTGACTTCGGGCAGCAGGCGATCCAGGGCGCCGCAGTCGCGCAGCACCGCTATCATCCGCGACGGGCGTGCCTCCATCAGGCCGCGGGCGAGTTCCTGCCACACCCGCTCGGGCACCAGGGCGTCCACCTCGCCGGCGGCGACCATCTCGCGCATCAGCGCCAGGGTTTCGGGGGCCACCGTGAAGTCGGCAAAGCGCGCGGCGAAGCGGGCCAGCCGCAGGATGCGCACCGGGTCTTCGGCGAAGGCCGGGCTGACGTGGCGGAACACCCGCGCGGCGAGGTCGCGCTGCCCGCCGTAGGGGTCGACCAGCACACCGTCGGTGTCGCGGGCGATGGCGTTGATGGTGAGGTCGCGGCGGGCGAGGTCTTCCTCGAGCGTCACCGCCGGGTCGGTGTGGAAGACGAAGCCGGCGTAGCCCGGCGCGGTCTTGCGCTCGGTGCGGGCCAGCGCGTATTCCTCGTGGGTGCGCGGGTGCAGGAAGACCGGAAAATCCTTGCCGACCGGCTTGTAGCCCTCGGCGAGCAGCATCTCGGGGCTCGCCCCGACGACGACCCAGTCCCGATCCTTGACCGGCAGGCCGAGGAGTTCATCGCGGATGGCACCGCCGACGCAGTAGATCTTCATGAGCGGCGGAGCAGGTTGGCGGCCAGGCGCCCGCGCTTGTTGGCCTCGCCGAGCCAGGTCGGGGCGACGGCCTCGAGCGGCGTCGGCTGGCGCCCCCAGGGCTGCGGAGCGCCGCTGGCGACGTTGTCGACGCGCATCGAGCGCACGTTGTCGCGGCTCATCAGCGGCCCGGGCAGGCACTCGAGGGCCATCGCCTGGAGCATCGCGAGGCCTTCGGGGAGCGGAATCACCGGGCGCCGGCAGCCGGTGAGGTCGCCCACGTATTCGATCAGCTGCTTCAGGGTGTAGACGCGCGGCCCGGCCATCTCGAAGACCTGGCCGACGGCATCGGGGCGGGCCAGCGATTCGGCCACCACGTCGGCCACGTCGCCCACATACACCGGCTGGAAGCGCGCTCCGGCGCCGCCCAGGGGCATCAGCGGGAAGGCCGCGAGCAGGCCGGCGAACAGGTTGAGGAAGCTGTCGCCCGGCCCGAAGATGACCGACGGGCGCAGGATGGTCCAGCCGACATCCGGCGCCGCAGCGCGGATCGCGGCCTCGCCGGCGGCCTTGGAGCGCTGGTATTCGGACGGGCCGTTGGCATCGGCGCCGAGGGCGCTGACGCATCGGCGCCGAGGGCGCTGACATGCACGATGCGGCGCACCCCGGCCTGGCGGGCAGCGGCCACCAGGCGGGTGGGCAGCTCGACGTGGGCGCGGGCGAAGGCCGGGCCGTAGGGCTGCCCCGAGGGCGAATGGAGCACCCCGACCAGGCTCACCACCGCATCCACGCCGGCCATGAGGCGCGCGAGGGTGGGCGGGTCGAACACGTCGGCCTCGACGACCTCGGCGGTGGGCAGGGGCAGCAGGTGGCGGGCACGCTCGCGGCGGCGCGTCGGCAGCACCAGCGCGACGCCGGCAGCGGCGAGCCGGCTGGCCACGGCGCTGCCGACAAAACCACTACCGCCGACGATCAGGACCTTGCGCGGATACATGTTGGATCTCCGGTGTGGAATGGTTGAACCCGGCGTGGGCCGCCGGGTGGGAGCTTCCCGCCCGGATGGACCGGCGAACCCCCGCAGAAATTCCCTTACTCGGCCGCGGGCTCGAGGCCGGCACCGGGCGCCGGGCTGCCGAGGCCCGAGAAGTCGCCGCCGGCGCTCGGTGCGATGGTGCCGAGGCGGCCCTTCAGCGACGGTGCCTTGCCGTCGAGCAGGGCGGTGTAGATGATGGAATTGGCCATCACCTTCTTCACGTAGTCGCGGGTTTCGCCGAAGGGGATGGTCTCGGCGTAGATGGCGCCCTCGAGGGGCCGCGCGTCCTTCCACTTGCGGGCCCGGCCGGGGCCGGCGTTGTAGGCGGCGGAGGCCAGCACCGGGTGGTTGTCGAGGCCTTCGAGGACCATCCGCATGTAGGTGGTGCCGAGCATCACGTTGGTGTCGGGGTCGCGCAGCCAGCTGATGTTGTAGCCCTTCATGCCGAGCTTGCCGGCCACCCACTGGCCGGTGGCGGGCATGATCTGCATCAGGCCCTGGGCGCCAACGCTGGAGCGGGCGGCGGTGACGAAGCGGCTCTCCTGGCGCATCAGGCCATACACCCAGCCCGGGTCGAGGGCCTGGCTGCGGGCGTTGGGTTCGATGCGCTCGCGGTAGGGGGCGAGGTAGCGCAGGCTGTAGTCGTGCTCGCTCCTGGTGCGGTCGGCGGCGTTGATGGCCCGGTCGTAGATGCCGAGCTGCTGGGCGAGCTGGGCGGCGCCGATGAGGAAGCGGTCGTCGCGGTTGCGCATCGTCCAGTTCCATTCGCGGGCGCCTTCGGTGCGCATCTCGAGGCGGAACAGGGCCAGCGCGCGCTGCACGCCGGGAGTCTGGCGAACCTGCTCGGCCTCGTCGGTGCTGAGCGCGCGGGCCTTCTTGGGCAGCGCGAAGCCGCGCCCGAGCTCTTCGTCGGCGAGGATGCCGTAGAAGGTCGGGTGGCCGGCGATGCGCTCGAAGGCCTGGCGCGAGGCGTCGCGGTTGCCGAGCGCCATCTGGGCGCGGCCAAGCCAGTAGGTCCAGTCGGGCAGGTTGCGCTGCTCGGCGGGCATCGCCTCGACGCCGGCCTTGACGGCGCGCCAGTCGCCGGCGCGCAGCGCGGCGCGCACCCGCCAGGCGGCCTGCTCGTCGGACATCGGGGTGTCGCCGGCGGCCTTGAACCAGGGGTTGGCGTCGGGCATCAGGCGGGTGGCGGCCTGCCAGGCGATCTGGCCGAGGGCGTAGCTGCGCTCGGCGGCCGAGAAACGCTCGTTGAGGCCGAGGTAGCGGGTGTAGGCGCCCATCGGGTCGTCGCGGGACAGGCGGGCCAGCGCGATCAGGGCCAGCTCGCGGCCCGGGCGCTGGGCGGCGAAGCTCACCGGCAGGCGGTCGAGGTAGGTGGACGGGTTCTGCCCTGCGCGATCGAGCTCGACGCTGCCGGGCTGCTGGTCGGCGGGCAGCCAGGCGGCCACCGCGCGGGCGCCGCTGAAACGCTTTGCCTCCATCAGGCGGCGCACGCGGCTCCAGATTTCGTCGGGGCTCACCCGAGCCTCGCGGACCAGGGCCTGCAGCACCGGGATGCAGCTCTCGGGCGTGTCGACCAGCGAGAACCACAGCGGGCGCGCGTCGTCGAGGGCCGCGGCGTCGCCCAGGCCGAGGCGGGCCTGGAGGTGGTAGCACTTCAGGTCCTGCTCGGGCTGCTCCATGCCCGGGAACTCGGCGGCCAGGGTGTCCCACTCGCCGCGCTTGCCGAGGGCGCGCAGCCAGTCGCCGCGCAGGCGCTCGGCCAGCAGGCTGCCACGCTGGCGCTCGAGGAAGTCGAGGATGGGCAGCGGGTTGATGTCACCGGGGCGGGCGACCTGGGCGGCCAGGGCCCAGTATTCGGGGTAGGGGTCGAGGGGGTGGCCGGTGGGCGGGGCATACAGGGCCAGGCGGTTGCGGTCGCCGCTGCGGGCGGCGTCCCTGGCGAGCAGGATCCGCTCGTCGCCGGGGTCGCCGCCGGCCGGGGAGGCCATCCACAAAAATGCCGCCAGAACGGCCCACACGCTATTCTTCATCGCTTCCAGTTTCCGCCACATTCCAACTAAATTGCCGCCCGATTGCCGCCGGAGAATAGCACAGTGACCACCCCCTTCCCGCCCCCCGACGCCCGGATTGCTGCGTTGCGCAAAACCCTGCGCAGCGAACGCATCGCCGCCCGCGAGGCCCTGCCTGCCGCGGAGCGCCAGGCCCTAACCGGGCGCATCGAGACACACCTGGATGCGCTGGTGGCGCGCCTGGCGCCGCGCTGCCTGGCTTTCTGCTGGCCGTGGCGAGGCGAGGTGGACCTGCTGCCCTGGGCGCGCCGCTGGCTGGCCGCCGATCCGGCCCGCCAGGCCGCCCTGCCGGTGGTGCTGACCCCGGCCCGGCCGATGGAGTTCCTGCGCTGGCGGCCGGACGCGCCGATGGCCACCGACCACCACGGCATCCCGATCCCGGCCGGCGACGAGCCGGTGTCACCAGAGCTGCTGATCGTGCCCCTCAACGCCTTCGACGCGGCGGGCTACCGGCTGGGCTACGGTGGCGGCTACTTCGACCGCACCCTGGCCGCCCTCGCCCCGGCGCCCACCTGCGTGGGGGTGGCCTTCGAGCTGGCCCGCTGCGACTCCACCCACCCCCAGCCCCACGACAAGCCGATGGACTGGGTCGTCACCGAAGCAGGGGTGTTTTTGGGAAATGGGAAGTAGGGCCGGGCTGGGGGCGGTGCGCTGGCGATTTTCAGCTCAGTCGGCCTATTTCCCCGATTTCCCATTACCCATTGCCCATTACCCAGTGCCCACTCCCCGCGACCCTCGGTCGCCTTATTTTTAGGCAATCGAGGGTCACGGAGAGGGTCGATTGCCTCATTTTTAGGCGGCCGAGGGTCTCCGGGAGGGTCGTCTGCCTAATTTTTAGGCACCGCCGCCTGAAAATGAGGCAACGCTGCCTAAAGATTAGGCGACGGAGCCTAAAAATGAGGCGACGTCGATGAGCCGTTCATCTCGGCTGCCTAACAATGAGGCGGCGTCGCCTCAAATTTAGGCAGCGCCGCCGAGCCTGTCAGAATTTTTGTGTTTGAGGCATAACGTAATCCCCGAAAGGAAGAGTTATGCCAAGGAAGAAACAGAAATTCCCGCTGCCCCCTGTCGCCGAGCTGCCGGCGGGCGCGCAGCAGTGGCTCGACCAGGTGG
>JAKLLM010000411.1 GCA_023150125.1 Zoogloea sp. | reverse complement strand
TCCGGCGGCCTCGCCGTGGTGCACAACGGCATCATCGAGAACTTCGAAGAGCTCCGCAGCAAGCTGCAGGCCAAGGGCTACGCCTTCACGTCCGAAACCGACACCGAGGCCATCGCCCACCTGCTCCACGACAAGCTCAAGACCATCCCCGACCTCTTCGACGCGGTGCGCGCCACCATCGCCGAACTCGTCGGCGCCTACGCCATCGGCGTGCTCACCGAGGCCGACCCCACCCGCGCCATCGTCGCCCGCAAGGGCTCGCCGCTGCTCTTGGGCATCGGCGAGGACGGCCACTACGCCGCCTCCGACACCGCCGCGCTGCTGCAGGTCACCCGCAAGGTGGTTTACCTCGAAGACGGCGACGTGGCCGAGCTCACCCTCGACGGCTTCCGCGTCACCCTCTCGGATGGCACCCCGGTCGAGCGCCCGGTGAACATCTCCAGCCTGTCCGCCGACGCGGTCGAGCTGGGCAAGTATCGCCACTACATGCAGAAGGAAATCTTCGAGCAGCCCCAGGCCCTCGCCAACACCCTCGAGATCATCGCCGGCGGCGGCGGCATCAGCCCGCAGATCTTCGGCGCCGAAGCCGTCGACGTGCTCAAGGCCACCCGCCGCGTGCTGATCCTCGCCTGCGGCACCAGCTACCACTCCGGCTTCACCGCCCGCTACTGGCTGGAATCCGTCGCCAAGATCCCGTGCACCGTCGAGATCGCCTCCGAATACCGCTACCGTGAGTCGGTGCCCGACGCCGACACCCTGGTCGTCGTCATCTCCCAGTCCGGCGAAACCGCCGACACCCTGGCCGCCCTCAAGCACGCCAAGAGCCTGGGCATGACCAAGACCCTGGCGATCTGCAACGTGCCCGAATCGGCCATCGTCCGCGAATCGGCCCTGCGCCTGATCACCCGCGCCGGCCCCGAGATCGGCGTCGCCTCCACCAAGGCCTTCACCACCCAGCTCGCCGCCCTGGCCCTGCTGGCCCTGGCCCTCGCCAAGATCAACGGTCGCCTCTCCGCCGAGCAGGAAGCCACCCACCTCAACCAGCTGCGCCACCTGCCGGTGGCCGTGGCCAAGGTGCTCGAGCTCGAACCCGAGATCGAGACGTGGGCCCAGCGCTTCGCCGGCAAGCACCACGCGCTCTTCCTCGGCCGCGGCAGCCACTGGCCCATCGCCCTGGACGGCGCCCTCAAGCTCACGGAAATCTCCTACATCCACGCCGAAAGCTACGCCGCCGGTGAACTCAAGCACGGCCCGCTGGCCCTGGTGGACAAGGAAATGCCCGTCATCGCCGTGGCCCCGGCCGACGAGCTGCTCGAAAAGCTCAAGAGCAACCTGCAGGAAGTCCGCGCCCGCGGCGGCGAGCTCTACGTGTTTGCCGACGCCGGCTCCGAGATGCCCGAGTCCGAAGGCGTGCACATCCTCCACATGCCCGAGCACTACGGCATGCTGTCGCCGATCCTCCACGTCATCCCGCTGCAGCTCCTCAGCTACCACGCCGCGCTGGTCAAGGGCACCGACGTGGACAAGCCGCGCAACCTCGCCAAGTCGGTGACGGTGGAGTGAGTTTCGGGTTGGCGGCTGACTGGTGTTAGAAAATAATAAAGATGTGAACTAAACAATAAAGATGTGATGTAAATAATAAAGTTGTAATTTAGCCCCCAGTGACTAAGATGAAGCCATCTAGTTACTGGGGGCTTTTTCATGGCCAAGCGCCGCTATAGCTTCGATGAAGCCACGCTTGCGCGATTCCTGAAGGAAGGGCGGGGCCAAGGTGCAGGCGGGAGCTACAAGCCCTGGCTAACTATCCAGGATGTTCCGTCACAGGGCCGAACAGCACGGCCCACAGGCTGGAAAACTGGCAGGCTGCACCATCTTCTCTCCGACATCGAAACGGCACTCTTCTACCTACTCGACTGGGAAGATCACGTCCTGGACATTCGGGAGCAATTTCCCCTCGATCGGGAGAAAACGCGGCAGATCGCATCCAAGATGGGGGTTGCCCATCCGTCTGACGTTAAGACCAAAGTGGACATCGTGATGACCACTGACTTCTTGGTCGATATCCAGACCGCTCAAGGACGCAGGGCTCCCGCAGCTACGCACCTGACATCAATCGTCCTCCTCATCGTCAGTCCTGAAGCCAAGCAGCGCCGCCCGGAATTCATCCGAGGTCGCGGCCAGCAGCCGCTTGGTCTTGATGCTGGTCTTGACCGAGGTGTTG
>JAKLLM010000410.1 GCA_023150125.1 Zoogloea sp. | reverse complement strand
AATCCGGATCTCGAGCGTCTGCGTGGTGTGGTTTCCGAGATGGTCCTGAGCGTCGCCCGCAACCCGGATGCCCTGCTGTGGCTTGCCCGGCTCAAGCAGACGGATCAGTACAGCTACGATCATTCCCTGGACGTCTCCGCCCATGTGATGATCTTCGGGCGCTACCTGGGCCTTGGCGACGAGTCGATCGGCCATCTCGGGATGGCGGGGATGCTGCAGGATGTGGGCAAGCTGAAGCTTCCTCCGGCACTGCTGCAAAAATCCGGCCCCCTGTCGCCCCGCGAGCACGAGATCTTTCGCTCCCACGTCGATTTTTCCCTGCAGATCCTGTCGAAGTCACCGGGTGTTTCCCTGTCGATACTGGAAATCGTGACGAAGCACCACGAGCGTTGCGACGGGAGCGGCTATCCCCGCGGGTTGAAGGGGGATCAGGTGGGCCTGATGGCCGAGATTTCCGGCCTGTGCGACACCTATTGCGCGATGACTCGCGAGCGTCCCTACGGCGAGGCGGCCAGCGCCCAGGTTGCGCTCGATGCGGTGCGGGCGCAGCGGGGTGTCGGGTTCTCGGAGAGCACCGTCGATCAGTTCGTCCAGTGCATCGGCCTTTACCCGGTGGGTTCGCTGGTCGAGCTCAACTCGGGCGAGGTGGCCGTGGTTGTCGCGCAGAACCGCATCCGCCGGCTCAAGCCACGGGTGATGATTCTCCTCGGGCCCGACAAGAAGCCCAACTCGTATCCGCATACGCTCGATCTCCTCTATGAGCAGCCGACAGCCACGGGGCAGCCCTACGCCATCGTGCGGGCGTTGCCGCCGGGGGCCTATGGTGTGGATGCTTCGGAGTTCTACCTCACATGACACGCCTCGACACTTGCTTCGGTCGTCACTACGGGCAGGTTCTCGATGGAGAGGCATTGGTCGGCCTGCTGCGGCGCTATGGCATCGGGCAGGCCGAACAGGCTGCGGTGCGGGCGTTCGGGCGCATCGTGTCGGCCGAGGAGCTGGCGAACGACTTGCTCGAGCGCCTGAATCTGGACGAGGAAAGTGGCTCATCTACATCGGTGAGCCTGGCCCTGCGGGCCTTCTGCAGGGAGCTCGCATGCGTCGCCCGCTGGGATTTCCTGCCCGGATGGCCCGTGGCGCTGCAGGCACGATGGTCCGAGTGTTATCTGGCCGGTGCGGTGACCGAGTTTCCGTTCATCGCGGTCGAGACGCTGATCGGCCTGTGCCACGAGCGGCTGTTCGGCGAGCGGGCGATGGTCCATCGTCTCGAGCTCGATATCGAACGGGCCCTGGTGCGTGTGGGCTGGTGTCTGGGCGGGCTGCTGGCGGCAAGCTCCATCGAGCACGAGCAAAGCATCCGCCTCGCGGCCGAAGACGGCGATCCGGTGCTCGGCCTCCCCAATCGACGACGCTTCCTGACACTGCTGGCCGAGAGGCTGGCCTCGCAGGGGGCTGGCCGGCAGCTTGGCCTGGTCGTCCTGAACGTGGAATGGGGGCGCTCCGTCGACGTGCTGGCCCTGGATGAGCGCGATCACCTGCGCCTCGCCTTGTCCGAGGTGATGCGCGGGGTGCTGAGGCCGAGCGACATCCTTTGCTCCCTGGGGGACGACGAATGGGCTGCGCTCCTTCCGGACCTGCGTCACGCGGCGCAGGTCTCCCTGGCAGGCCACAAGCTGGTGGATGCCTGTGAGGCCCTGCGCTCCAACAGCTTTCCGGCGCTGCGTGCGCGCTTCTGTGCCGGGGGCGCCACGGCGCCGGAGCAGGCGGGCGGCCCGCTGGCCCTCGAGCAGGCGGCCCGCTCGGCGCTCGTTGTCGCCAAGGCGGGAGGGCGCCCCTTCGATATTTATGGCGGCGAGATCGTCGTCAAGGCCGAAGGCGACGCGATGTTCGAGACTGAGGTCGCCCGGGCGCTCGAGTCCCAGCAGTTCCAGCTCTACCTCCAGCCCCAGGTGGCCCTCCCGTCCCGTCGGGTGGTGGGAGCCGAGGCGCTGCTGCGCTGGCGGCGCTCCGACGGCCGCCACGTCCCGCCGCCCGAGATCCTGCGGGTGGTCGAGCGGATCGGCCTGACGCCCTTGCTGTCCCGCTGGGTAGTTCAGCAGGCAGCCCAGATCCTCGCCACCTTGACGGCAGGTGGATGCAACCTGCGGGTCTCGGTCAATGTGGTTGCCGACGACCTCAACGACCCGGAGTTGCCGCTTTTCATTCGCCAGACCTGCGATACATGGCGG
>JAKLLM010000409.1 GCA_023150125.1 Zoogloea sp. | reverse complement strand
GATGCAGAGTGACAGCAGTCTGAAATGAATAGGAATTTGACGCCAGAATCTCTACTGCCGACAATGGAGGCGATTTCCGTGTAGCGCATTACTTCTCCATGCATGTGATCCGATAGGCACATCGCCGATTCGTAGTTTATATTTAAAGGGAAGTAAGTTCCGTGTCCAGCGTATGTGAGCACAACTATGTCCCCTTTTTTTGCGTCTGTAATTATTTTTCGTGTTTCTGAAATAATTCTACTTTTGCAGGCGTTTGCATTGATGAGCGTGGTTACATGAAATCCCCGATTCTCAAGAGCGCAGCTCCAATCTATTGCGTCATTAACACCGCCGCGGAGGGGGTTTCGTTTGTAGTCGTTGATTCCTATGCACAGAGCTGTTTTTTTCATGGCGAGTTTATGTGGTTAAATTATATTGATTTTTTATGCTAATAAATTCATTGTAATAATGCCGATGGGTTTGTAGGTGCGGCTTTCTATTGGAAATCTGTGATGTGTCGTGCGCCGTCTGTGTTGACCTGCATCTGCGAAGCGAACGAGATGTCGTTTGACGACATATCCCTGAAAATCTTCACGGGCCCGATTTCGGCGTGAGCGAAGGTCGACTCAGGGGTCAGGGGGCATTGCGCAACAGCAAGATCGGAGAAAGCACCAAGAGCTATGGCTGCGCTGGCGGTAGCCATGACCTTCAGCAGTTGCATGGGTAAAGACCCTGAAGCGCTATTCGCGATCATGTGGATACCCCTTCAAAAAATTGCTCTGGCACTTGGTACTCATTTTAGCTAATGCAAAAAGGGCTTCAAGAGCGGACTGCCGAGCAACTTCAGAGACACGCGCCGAATGAGCAAGTCATGATGGCAGTAGGAGCATGTCGTCCACCTCTCGCAGGGGTGTTGGCCTGAGCCCACCCCAGCAACCAGAGCTCTTTACGCCCTCAAGTTTGAGGGTGCAGGCCTCGTGCTGCTGGTAATAAAGAAGGGGCCGCAACCGCGGCCCCTTCCTCACTCACCACACCAACAGACTACCCCCTCACCAAAAACCGCCCCGTCTCCAGCCCCGGAAACCGCGCCTTCACGATCTCGAGGAACGCCATCACCTCCGGCGTTGCCGGCGACACATGCTCATGCAGCTGCGAGCGCCCGGCGTTCTTCACGTCATGCACCTTCACCGGGTAGCCCACCTCGGTGAGCCAGGCGGCGAGTTTCGCCTGCGACAGGTCGGCACCCTCCAGCCCCCACGCCCGCTGCACATATGCGGCCAGGAAGGTCCGGATCGCGGTGCCGAGCATCCCGGTCCGGGCCGTCGCGTACACCTGCCCCGTGGGGCCGCGTAGGCGCTTCTGTTGCACCTCGTCCATCCCGTCGGTCTTCACGGTCACGTCGGACGCCGCCTGCAGCGCCTGGAAGCGGGCCCGCCGCTGGTGATTGCCCGCGTAGAGCCCGTAGAAGGCCGTAAGCGCGCGGTGATCCCACCTTTCCCCCGCTCCTTAGCTCGCTAAACATAGTGTCCACTACGCTTAGAAGTGGACACTTCCATGACCATCACGCAGCAGCCCCGTCGTACCCGCCGAACCCACTCTGAGGCGTTCAAGCGCTCCCTGATCGAAGCCTGCGGCGAGCCCGGCGCCTCGGTCGCCGGGGTGGCCCTGGCCAACGGGATCAATGCCAACCAGCTGCGGCGCTGGATGCGCGAGCGGGGTATCGAGCCGCCGGAATTGTCTTGCATGCCCTTGCGTGTGGCGGCCTCCGAGCCGATGAGCGGCTTTGTCCCCGTACAGCTTCCCCGCAGCCTGGATGCGCCCCTCCGGCTGGAACTGCGCAAGGGCGCCGCAGTGGTCACGGTCGAGTGGCCCGCCTCCTCGGCCGCCGAGTGTGGTGCCTGGCTGCGCGAGTGGCTCGGGTGATCCGGGTCGAGGCCCTGTGGCTATCGGTGGCGCCGCTCGACATGCGGGCCGGCATGGACACGATCCTCGCCCAGGTGGTGCGGGTCTTCGGCGAGGCGCGCCCGCATCACGCCTATCTATTTGCCAACCGGCGCGGCACCCGGATGAAGGTGCTGATCCATGATGGCCAGGGAATCTGGCTCGCCTGTCGGCGACTCCACCAAGGGCGCTTGCGCTGGGCAGAGGGGGACGGTTCGCTCACGCTCACCCAAGCCCAGTTCGACGCCCTGGTGCTCGGTCTGCCCTGGCAGCAGTTGGGCGGCGACGGGGTGATCCGGATGGTTTGACG
>JAKLLM010000009.1 GCA_023150125.1 Zoogloea sp. | reverse complement strand
GACTGGTGGGCGATGTCCTGCAGCGCGGCGATGGTGTAGGCGAGGGCGCGGATCGCCTCGGTGTGGCTGCGTTGGGTCATCAGCAGGCGGCGCACGTCCGGGTGGCGCACGATGGCGACGCGCTCGCCGCTCTTCTGGCCCACCTCGGTGCCCTGGACGCGGTCCTTCGCGTATTCCGAGGCGAGCTGCCAGGCGCGCTGGGCGACGCCGAGGCCTTCGGTGCCCACCGACAGGCGGGCCGAGTTCATCATCACGAACATGATCTCCAGCCCGCGGCCGAGCTCGCCGATGAGGTAGCCGGTGGAGCCGCCGTGGTCGCCGTGCACCAGGGTGGTGGTGGGGCTGCCATGCACGCCGAGCTTGTGCTCGATGGAGGTGCAATACACGTCGTTGTGCGCGCCCGGGTTGCCGCTTTCGTCGAGGATGAACTTGGGTACCAGGAACAGCGACAGCCCCTTGACCCCGGCCGGCGCGTCGGGCGTGCGGGCCAGCACCAGGTGGGCGATGTTGGCGGCCATGTCGTGGTCGCCGTAGGTGATGAAGATCTTCTGCCCGCTGATGCGGTAGCTGCCGTCGGCCTGGGGCTGGGCGCGGCAGGCGATGGCGGCCAGGTCGGAGCCGGCCTGGGGCTCGGTGATGTTCATCGTGCCGGTCCATTCGCCCGACACCAGTTTGGGCAGCCAGGTGGCCTTGAGTTCATCCGAGCCGGCGATCAGCAGCGCCTCGATGGCGCCGTGGGTGAGGGTGATGACGTGGGAGAAGGACAGGTTGGCGGACTTCCACATCTCGCTCACCGCCACCGCCAGCAGGCGCGGCAGGCCCTGGCCGCCGTAGTCGGGCGGGCAGGGCAGGGCCATCCAGCCGCCCGCGGCGAACTGCCCGTAGGCGTCGACGAAGCCGGCGGCGGTGCGCACTTCGCCCTTGCCGTCGGCGCCGGCCAGCCAGCGCGCGCCGTCTCGGTCGCCCACCGGGTTGAGGGGCGACAGCACGTCGCCGGCGAAGCGCGCGGCCTCTTCGAGCACCGCGTCGATCAGCCCGGCGTCGCAGTCGGCGTAGGCCGGCAGGGCGCAGATCGGGGCGCTCCCGACCAGTTCATGAATCACGAAGCGCATGTCGCGCAGGGGGGCTTGGTAGTTGGACATCGTCTCCTCCTTAAATATCAGATAAGATCTCTTGTGCAGTGAGATTATTATAAAGTATATTTTGTTTGCGGTTAGAAATCTCATATCTGATACCGACCCCGGGCCAACAAACCGGGACCCAACCGGGACACAGTCCCTCCGGAGGAGACAAAATGAACAAGCAACGCGCGCTTTCCACCCTGGTTCTGCTGGCTGCCACGGGTGTCGCCCAGGCCGACATCAACATTGGCGTGTCCGTCTCGGCCACTGGCCCGGCGGCATCCCTGGGCATCCCCGAAAAGAACACTTTCGCGATCCTGCCCACCAGCATCGGTGGCGAGAAGATCAACTACATCGTGCTCGACGACGCCACCGACCCGGGCCAGGCCACCAAGAACGCCCGCAAGCTGGTCACCGAAGACAAGGTGGACGTGCTGGTCGGCTCGTCCAGCACCCCGGCCTGCGCGGCGATCGCCGAAGTGGCCAACGAGACCCAGACACCCCAGGTTGCGATGTGCCCGGTCGACCTGCCGCCCGCCAAGAACCCGTGGGTCTTCCGCGCGCCCCAGCACAACTCGCTGATGGCCAAGGCGCTGGTCGGCCACATGAAGGAAACTGGCGTGAAGACCCTCGGCTTCATCGGCTTCTCCGACCCCTATGGCGAAGACTGGCTGAAGCAGATCACCGCGGCCACCGAGGCGGCCGGCATCAAGCTGACCGTCGTCGAGCGCTACAACCGCACCGACACCTCGGTGAGCGGCCAGGTGCTCAAGCTGGTGGCAGCCAAGCCCGACGCGGTGATGATCGCCGGCTCCGGCACCCCGGCGGCGCTGCCCCACACCACGCTCGCCGAGCGCGGCTTCAAGGGCCAGATCTACCAGACCCACGCAGCGGCCAACAAAGAGTTCCTGAAGGTCGGCGGCAAGGCCGTCGAAGGCGGCATCCTGCCGATCGGCCCGGTGGCGGTGGCGGCCCAGCTGCCCGATTCGCACCCCTCCAAGAAGCCGGCGCTGGAATACATCAAGCTCTACGAGGCCAAGTACGGCCCGGGCAGCGTGTCGTCCTTCGGCGCCTACGCCTTCGACGCCTACAAGCTGATCGAGAAGGCCGTGCCGGCGGCCCTCAAGGCCGGCAAGCCCGGCACCCCGGCCTTCCGCAAGGGCCTGCGCGACGCCCTCGAAGGCGAGCGCGAGGTGGCCGGCGCCCACGGCGTCTTCAACATGAGCGCCAACGACCACTTCGGCCTCGACGAGCGCGCCCGCGTGCTGGTGCGGGTGCAGGGCGGCGAGTGGAAAGTGCTCTCCGGCAAGTGAGGAGCCCCGCCATGACTGCGATCATTCGCGATCCCCTGCAACTCTTCGCGCCGGCCACCGTGCAGGTGGACCACCGGCCCGATGGCAGCCGCGTGCTGCGCTCGCCGATGGCCCTGGGTGCGGTGCCCAGGAAGCTCGGGCAGCACCTGGAGCGCTGGGCCACCGCGGCCCCCGAGCGCACCTTCCTGGCCGAGCGCGGCGCCGGCGGCGAGTGGGTGAAGCTCAGCTACGCCGAGGCCCTGGCCCGCGTCCGTGCGGTGGCCACCTGGCTGCTCGGGCAGAACCTGTCGGCCGAGCGGCCGGTGGTGGTGCTGTCCGACAACAGCGTCGAGCACGCCATCCTGATGCTGGCGGCGATGCACGTGGGGGTGCCGGTGTCGGCGATCTCCCAGGCCTACTCGCTGGTGTCGAAGGACTTCGCCAAGCTCAAGAGCAACATCAGCCACATCACGCCGGGGGTGATCTTCGTCGAGCACCACGCCCGCTTCGCGCCGGCGCTGGCGGCGATTGCGCCGCTGCACGACGGTGTGGTGGTGACCGGCACGGCCGGTGGCCCGGGCGAGGGCTGCGTGCCCTTCGCCGAGCTGCTGGCCCGAACCGACGCGGCGGCGGTGGACGCCGCCTATGCGCGGGTCGATGGCAACACCATCGCCAAGTTTTTGTTCACCTCGGGCTCGGTGGGGGCGCCGAAGGCGGTCATCAACACCCAGCACATGATCTGCTCCAACCAGCAGGCCAAGGCGCAGATCTGGCCCTTCCTCGAGCGCACCCCGCCGGTGATCGTGGACTGGCTGCCGTGGAGCCACACCTTCGGCAGCAACCACAACTTCAACATGGTGCTGAGGAACGGCGGCACGATGTACCTGGATGCCGGCAAGCCGGCCCCGGGCGCCTTCGAGACCAGCCTGAATAACATCAAGGACGTCTCGCCGACGGTGTACCTCAACGTGCCGCGGGGCTTCGACATGCTGGTGTCGGCGCTCCACGAGGACGAGGCGCTGCGCCAGGCCTTCTTCAAGAACCTGCAGGTGATCTTCTACGCCGCCGCGGCGCTGCCCCAGCACTTGTACGAAGAGCTCGGCCGCCTGTCGGTCGAGACCATCGGCGTGCGGGTGCCGCTGGTGTCGGGCTGGGGTTCCACCGAGACCGCGCCGCTGTGCACCGACAGCCACTTCGCCCCCGACCGCTCCGGCGTGATCGGCATCCCGATCCCCGGCACCGAGCTCAAGCTGGTGCCGTCGGCCGACAAGCTGGAGGTGCGCGTGCGCGGCCCCAACGTGATGCCGGGCTACTGGAAGCTGCCCGAGCTCTCCGAGGCGGCCTTCGACGAAGAGGGCTTCTACCAGATCGGCGACGCGGTGGAGTTCCTCGACCGCCAGCACCCGCAGAAGGGCCTGCTCTTCGACGGCCGGGTGGGCGAGGACTTCAAGCTCGTCACCGGCACCTGGGTGCACGTGGGCAGCCTGCGCATGAAGGCCCTCGACGCGCTGGTGCCCGTGGCCCAGGACATCGTCGTCACCGGCCACGACCGCGACGAGATCGGGTTTTTGATCTTCCCCAACATCCCGGAGCTGCGAAAGCTGTCGTCCAACCTGCCGCCGGATGCGTCGGTCGAGGAGCTGCTCCACCAGCCCTCGGTGCGGGCGATGGTGGCCCGCGGCCTGGCCCGGCTCAAGAAGGAGGGCGGCGGCTCGTCGGGCTACGCGGCGCGGGCGATGCTGCTCGTCGAGCCGCCGTCCATCGACGCCGGCGAGATCACCGACAAGGGCTACATCAACCAGCGCCTGGTGCTCACCCGCCGGGCCGACCTGGTGATGCGCCTGCACGCCGACCAGCCGGAACACGACGTCATCGTGCCGGCCGGCGCGGCCTGAGAAACACGCGGGGCAAGGAGAACAGCACTGCTGCCCCGCCAACCCAGAGGAAAAAATGAACTACGAGAACATCCTGCTCAGCATCGAAGACGGCATCGCCCACCTTCGGCTCAACCGGCCGGCCAAGCGCAACGCGGTGAGCAACGGCCTGCTCCAGGACATCGAGGCGGCCTTCGACAGCCTGGGTGCCGACACCACGGTGGTGGTGATCTCGGGCGAAGGCGCCCACTTCTCGGCGGGGCTCGACCTCTCCGAGCACCAGGTGCGCACGCCCTTCGAAGTGCTCCAGCACTCCCAGTGGTGGCACCGGGTGTTCCACAAGGTGCAGTTCGGCGGGCGGCCGGTGGTCGCGGCGCTCCACGGCGCGGTGGTCGGCGGTGGGCTCGAGCTCGCCACCAGCACCCACGTGCGGGTCGCCGGGCGCAGCACTTTCTACCAGCTGCCCGAAGGCCAGCGCGGCATCTTCGTGGGGGGCGGCGCCTCGGTGCGCGTCTCCAAGATCGTCGGCGCCGACCGCATGACCGAGATGATGCTCACCGGCCGCCGCTACGACGCCGAGGACGGCTACCGCCTGGGCCTCTCGCACTACCTGGTGGACGACGCCGAGGTGCTGCCCGAGGCCTTCCGCCTGGCCCGCCAGATCGCCACCAACGCGCCGCTCTCCAACTGGGCGTCGATCAACGCCGTGGCCAACATCGGCGACATGTCGATGGCCAACGGCCTGTACACCGAGTCCATGGCCGCCGCCCTCGCCCAGAGCAGTGACGAGGCGAACAAGCGCATGCAGGACTTCCTCAACCGCAAGAAAGGCTGAGCCATGGCTTACGACGACTTCCAGCAGAGCGCGCTGGTCACCCGCTACGACGACATCTACCTGGTGGCCGGGGCGCGCACCCCGTTTGCCGACTACAACGGCGTGCTGCGCGACGTGAACCCCATCGACCTGGGCATCTTTGCCGCCCGCGCGCTGTTCGAGCGCTCCGGCATCCCGGCCGCCCAGGTGCAGTCGGTGGTGGCCGGCAACATGGCCCAGGCCGGTTTTGATGCCTACTACCTGCCGCGCCACATCGGCCTCTACGCCGGCGTGCCGGCCACCGCGCCGGCGATGCTGGCCACCCGCATCTGCGGCACCGGCTTCGAGACCATCCTGCAGGCCGCCAACCAGATCGCCCTGGGCAGCGCCCAGGTGGTGCTAGCGGTGGGCACCGAATCGATGTCGCGCAACCCGGTGGCGGCCTACACCCACCGGGCCGGCTTCCGCATGGGGCAGATCGAGTTCAAGGACTTCCTGTGGGAAGCCTTCACCGACCCGGCCACCCGCCAGGGCATGGGCAACACCGCCGAGAACGTGGCGGTGCGCTACGGCCTGACCCGCGAAGAGGTCGACGCCTACGCCGCCCAGACCTTCGCCCGCGCCAACGCGGCGTGGGATTCCGGCTACTTCGCCGACGAGGTGGCACCGGTGAGCAACGCCGAGTTTGCCCTCGAGGGCTACCAGAGCCGTTTCCTCAAGCTGGCCGACCGGCAGACGCTGTTCGCCCGCGACGAGCACGTCAAGCCCACCAGCTACGAGACGCTGCAGAAGCTCAAGCCCGCCTTCAAGGGCGTGCAGACCGGCGGCAACAGCTCGGCCATCGTCGATGGCGCGGCGGCGGTGCTGGTGGCGTCGGGGGATTTCGTGCGGGCCAATGGCCTCAAGCCCTTGGCGCGCATCGTGGCCGGGGCTTCGGCCGGGGTGCCGCCGGAGATCATGGGCATGGGCCCGGCGCCGGCGATCCGCGCGGTGCTGGCCAGGGCCGGCCTCAGCCTGGCCGACGTGGGCCGGGTGGAGATCAACGAGGCCTTCAGCGCCCAGTACCTGGGCTGCGAGCGGGAGCTCGGCCTCGACCGCGAGCGCGCCAACACCCGCGGCGGCGCGGTCGCCATCGGCCACCCGCTGGGCGCCTCGGGCATGCGGCTGACCCACACGGTGTCGCGCCAGCTGCACCTGGACGACCAGCAGTTCGGCATCGCCTCGGCCTGCGTCGGCGGCGGGCAGGGCATGGCGATCCTGGTCGAGCGGGCCTGAGGCTGCTCCCTCCCCTGGCAAGGGGAGGAGTTCGCGGTGCGTGAGCCCGGAGCTCTCACCGCCCGGAACGACGCCCGCAAGCGGGCGCAACAATCAGCGCGGAAGGGCAAGGCGTCGTTCCGTGCGACATAAAGGATTTCTCCATGCAACTCCAAGATTCCGTATTCATCGTCACCGGCGGCGCCTCGGGCCTCGGTGAAGCCACCGTGCGTGCCTTCCATGCTGCCGGCGCGAAGGTCGTGATCGCCGACGTCGGCGTGGAAAAGGGCGAGGCGCTGGCCGCCGCGCTGGGCGAGGGCGCCGCCTTCTGCAAGACCGACATCACCAGCGAGGCCCAGGCCCAGGCGGCGGTCGACCTGGCGGTGGGCCGCTTCGGCGGGCTGCACGGGCTGATCAACTGCGCCGGAGTCGGCCCGGCCTGGAAGATGATCGGCAAGGAAGGCCCTCATCCGCTCGATGCCTTCGCGCGCACCGTCAACATCAACCTGGTGGGCGCCTTCAACATGATCCGCCTCGCCGCCGCGGCGATGGCCAAGGGCGAGCCCAATGCCGAGGGCGAGCGCGGGGTGGTCATCAACACCGCCTCGATCGCCGCCTTCGAGGGGCAGGTCGGCCAGGCCGCCTATGCGGCGTCGAAGGCCGGCGTGGTCGGCATGGCGCTGCCGATTGCCCGCGAGCTGGCCCGCTACGGCATCCGCGTGAACACCATCGCGCCGGGGCTGTTCCTCACGCCGATGATGGAGGCGCTGCCCCAGGACGTGCAGGATTCCCTCGGCAAGGCCACGCCCTTCCCGCCGCGGCTGGGGCGGCCGGCCGAGTTTGCCGCGATGGCCCGCTCGATCGTCGAGAACGTGATGGTGAACGCCGAGCTGATCCGCCTCGACGGCGCCGTCCGGCTGTCCGGCAAGTAAGGCGAGGGGGAGAGACGCATGGCAAGAATCATCGCAGCCGGCGACGTCGGCCACCTGGTGAAGAACGGTGCCACCGTGTACTGCACCGGTATGGGGCTGGCGGGCTTTGCCGAAGAGGCGGTCAAGGCGATCCGCGAATCCTTCGAGGCCACCGGCCACCCGCGGGATCTCACGCTCTACCACGCCACCGGCGTGGGCAACGGCAAGGACCGCGGCGTGCATCACTTTGCCGCCGAGGGCTTGCTGAAGCGCATCGTCGGCGGGCACTTTGGCGTCGGCGGGCCGGAGCTGATGCGCCTCATCATGGACAACAAGGTCGAGGCCTACAACCTGCCCCAGGGCGTGCTGGTGCAGATCCCCAAGCAGGTGGCGGGGCGGCGGCCGGGCTTCATGACCAAGGTGGGGCTGGAGACCTTCGTCGACCCGCGCATCGAAGGCGCCAAGGTGAATGCGGCGGCCACCGAAGACCTGGTCGAGGTGGTGCACCTGGAGGGCGAGGAGTGGCTGTACTTCCGCAACCCCAAGGTGGATGTGGCGCTGCTGCGCGGCTCGTATGCCGACGAGAACGGCAACGTGTCGATGGCCCGCGAGGGCGTGCTGCTGGAGTCGCTGTCGATCGCCCAGGCGGCGCGGGCCAGCGGCGGCATCGTGATCGTGCAGGTGGAGCACATCGTCAAGAACGGCACCCTGCACCCGAAGGACGTCAAGATCCCCGGCATCCTGGTGGACTACATCGTGATCGGCAAGCCCGAGAACCACCTGCAGACGATGAACACCTACTTCAACCCGGTGTACGCCGGCGACATCAAGGTGCCGACCCGGGCGATGGCGCCGCTGCCGCTGGACGAGCGCAAGATCATCGCCCGCCGGGCGGCGATGGAGCTGAAAGCCGGCGCGGTGGTGAACCTCGGCATCGGCATGCCGGAGGGCGTGGCGTCGGTGGCGGCGGAAGAGAAGATCGAGCACCTGATGGCCCTTACGCTCGAGACCGGCCCCATCGGCGGCGTGCCGGCGGCGGGCTTCGACTTCGGCCACGCATCCAACGCCGAGGCGGTGGTGGAGCAGCCGGCGCAGTTCGACTTCTACGACGGTGGCGGCATCGACGTGGCCTTCCTGGGCCTCGCCCAGACCGACCAGCACGGCAACGTGAACGTCAGCAAGTTCAGCGGCCGGCCGGTGGGCTGCGGGGGCTTCATCAACATCACCCAGAACGCCAAGAAGGTGGTCTTCTGCGGCACCTTCACCGCCGGCGGGCTGCAGGTGGCCGTTGAGGACGGGCGCCTGAAGATCGTGGCCGAGGGCAAGAGCCGCAAGTTCCTCGACCACGTGGAGCAGATCACCTTCAGCGGCCACTACGCCGCCGGCACCGGGCAGACGGTGCTGTACGTCACCGAGCGGGCGGTGTTCCGGCTCAGCCCGGAGGGCGTCGAGCTGCTGGAGGTGGCGCCGGGCATCGACATCGAGCGCGACGTGGTGGCCCACATGGCCTTCCCGCCGATCATGCGCGACGTGCAGCTGATGGACGCCGGGGTCTTCGAGGCCGAATGGGGGCGCCTGGCCGAAAGGCTGGGCGGCCGCTGAGCACGCAGGGCCCGCGGCATGCTGCGGGCCCGCCAGCTTTGGTTAAAGGAGACTGATCATGCCGCGCAGCCACATCCACCGCTACCGGGTCGCCTTCGTCGATTGCGACCCGGCCCAGATCGTGCATTTCTCCAACTACTTCCGCTGGTTCGACACCGCCAGCCGGGAGTTCTTCACCGCCTGCGGGGTGCCCAGCTGGCGCGACACCGAACGCGACAGCGGCATCATCGGCACGCCGCTGGTGGACGCCCAGGCCAGCTTCCGCAACCCCGCCACCTACGGCGAGGATCTGGAGATCGAGAGCTGGGTCGACGAATGGAAGACCAAAAGCTTCGTGATGCGCCACGTCGCCCGCCGTGCCAGCACGGTGATCGCCGAAGGGCGCGAGGTGCGCGTGTTCGCGGTGCGCGAGGCGGGCGACCCGACACGCATCCGCGCAGTACCCATCCCCGAGGCCTGGCGGGCGCTGTGTAGCTGAGGCGCGGCCGGCGGCTTGACCGCAGTCAAAGCGCGGCAGGCCGTGCGGCGTATGCTGCAGCGGGTCTTCCGACTCGCCGCCGTCGCCGCGCATGGCCAAGAAATTCCCCCTCCATCCGTCCCACCCCGAGCGCATCTGCTGGGGCTGCGACAAGTATTGCCCGACCGATTCCCTCGCCTGCGGCAACGGCTCCGGCCGCACCCAGCACCCGGCCGAGATGCTCGGCGACGACTGGTACACCTACGGCGACTGGGGGCTGGACGTGGACACGCCGCCCACCTCGAACAAGCCCTGATTGGCGCCTGACACGGCGCCAGATCCATCCCACGCGCCGATATTGGCAAGGTGCCGACGCACATTGGCAAAGTGCAGCGTTCACTTGCCAAAGTGCAGGGTCAACTTGGCAAAGTGCAGGGTCAACTTGGCAAAGTGCAGCGTCAACATGCCAAAGTGCGTCGTCAACATGGCACCTTGAAGCGTCAACATGCCAATGTGCGGCGTTCACTTGCCAAAGTGACCCGTCAACTTGGCAAAGTGCCGGCTCACATTGGCAATGTGAAGCGTCAACATGGGACTGTGCCGCGGCACTTTGCCAATCGCCCGCCCTGCCTTGTGGTCTGGAGGGGGCGACGAATGACCGCATCCGCGCCAAAAAGAAAAACCCGAGCAGCAGGGGGGCGCCGCTCGGGTTAAATCCACACCAAGGAGGAGGGTGGAGGAGACAGGTGAAAGAATATCGTCATGGATGATGCGGCGCAATATGGTGATGCATTAAATCGTAAAGAATTTCACGGATGGTGCCGTCGTCATGGAGGCGATGGCCGGCAACCCGGTTTGAGTAGCGCGATCGGGTGGCTGCTGCCTCGGCAATGAAAAACCCCCGCCGTGTCTCCACGGCGGGGGTTGCAGGGGCTACTTGAGCCGGCGTGCCGCTCAGGCGGTCTGGCGAACCTTCTCGGCGTTGCGGAAGGCGGCCAGGCGCTCCTCGTACAGCTTCTTGGCGGCGGCCAGGTTCTTCTCCTTCACGTGGCCGAAGCCGCGGATCTCGTCGGGAACACTGGCCAGGGCCACGGCTGCGGCGTGGTTGCTGGCGCTGAGGCGGGAGATGATCTCGTCCAGGACCTTGATGTAGTCCTCGATGGACTGGCGCTCCTGGCGACGCTCTTCGGTCTTGCCGAAGATGTCGAGGGCACCGCCACGCCACGACTTGCGCTTGGCGAGGAACTTGAAGGCCTTGAACATCCACTCGCCGTACTGCTTCTTCTGGAGGTGGCCGGTTTCCGGGTCACGCTCGGAGAGCATCGGGGGCGCCAGGTTGTACTTGACGGTGTAGCCGTGCTTGAACTGCGCGTCGAGCTGGGCCAGGAAGGCCGGGTCGGTGTGCAGGCGGGCCACCTCGAACTCGTCCTTGAAGGCCATCAGCTTGTAGAGGTAGCGGGCGGCGGCCTCGGACAGCTGGCTGCCCGGCAGGGCACGCTGTTCGGCGGCGACGACGCGCTTGATCACCTCGGCGTAGCGCTTGGCGTAGGCTTCGTCCTGGTAGTCGATCAGGTCGGGCACGCGGATTTCCAGCAGGCGCTTGACCTCGCCCTGGGCGCCGACGCTGTCGACGATCGCGCGGGCGGCCGGGCTGAGCTGCGGCGCAGCCTTCAGCTGGACGACACCGGCGCCGGCCTGCTTGGCGATCTCGGCTTCGACGAAGGCGCGGTCGACCACCGCCATGCGGCCCCAGCGGAAGGCGGCGAGGCTCTGCTCGACACCGACGCCGGAGTTCTTGATGGCCTGCTCGATGGACTCGGCCTTCAGCGGGATGGTGCCGGCCTGGTAGGCCACGCCGACCATGAAGTTGTTGGTTGCCATCGCGTCGCCGAAGAGGCCTTCGGCCATCGCCTGGCCGTCCAGGAAGACGTTGTCGTCCTTGCGGGTGACGCGGTCGATGCCGGCGGTCAGGCCCCGGGTGTTGGGGAAGGCCACCTGGCGGTTGGAGACCATCTGGCCGGTCGGGGTCTGGGTCGTGGAGACCACCGCGATGGTGCGGTTGGGGCTGCACTTGTCCAGGTTCTTCGGGTCGGTCGCGTTGAGGATGTCGAAGCCCAGGTACAGGTCGGCACGGCCGTCGGAGATCTTGTTGGAGCCCTGGAACGGGACGTGGGTGATCTTGATGTCGGAGATCACCGCGCCGCCCTTCTGGGCCAGGCCGGTCTGGTCGAGGCCGATGACGTGCTTGCCTTCGAGGCGGGCGGCGTTGGCCAGGGTGGCCACCACGGTCACCGAGCCGGTGCCGCCGATGCCCATCACGTGGATACCGACGCCGATGGTGTCGTCGATCTTGTTGACCGGTTGCGGCAGCTCGCGCTCAAGGGCCGGGATGCGGCCCTTTTTCTTCTTCTTCGGCGCGCCGTCACCCGCGGGTTCGGGGTTGGGCGTGATGGTGAGGAAGGACGGGCAGAAGCCCTTCACGCACGAGAAGTCCTTGTTGCAGGAGCTCTGGTGGATGCGGGTCTTGCGGCCGAATTCGGTCTGGACCGGCTCGACGCTCATGCAGTTGGACTTCTCGCCGCAGTCGCCGCAGCCTTCGCAGACGCGCTCGTTGATGACGGTGACCTCGACCGGCTCTTCGGCCTTGCCACGGCTGCGGGCGCGGCGCAGCTCGGCGGCGCATTCCTGGTCGTGGATGAGGACGGTGGTGCCGGGGGTGGAGGCGAGCTCCTTCTGGGCTTCGTCGAGCTGGTCGCGGTGCATGACCTCGGTGTGGCCGGCGAGCTGGATGCCGGAGTACATCGAGGGGTCGTCGGTGGTGACGATGACCTTGCGCACGCCGTTGGCGAGCAGGTCGGCGACCATGTTGGGCACCGGGTTGGCGCCCTGGATGGCCTGGCCGCCGGTCATCGAGGTGTGCGAGTTGACCAGCAGCTTGAAGGTGATGTTGACGTCGGTGGACGCGCAGTAGCGGATCGCCAGGCTGCCGGAGTGGGCGTAGGTGCCGTCGCCCATGTTCTGGAAGATGTGGCTGGTGTTGGTGAACGGCGCCATGCCGATCCACTGCGCACCTTCGGCGCCCATGTGGGTGCCCATCACGACGTTGCGGTTCATCCACATGGCCATCGTGTGGCAGCCGATGCCGGCCGACACGACGCTGCCTTCGGGCGCCACGGTGGAGCTGTTGTGCGGGCAGCCGGAGCAGAACCAGGCGGTGCGGGCCGCGGTGGGCAGCTTGGTGCGGGCGTGGATCTCGTCGAGGCGCTTGAGCCAGTTCTCGGCGGACTCGATGCGGGTCTTGCGGCCCAGGCGCTTGAGCAGCGCGCGCACGATGATGTCGGATTCGAACTCGCCGTAGTGGGGCAGGAGCTCTTTCTCTTCCTCGTCGAACTTGCCGACGATGCGCGGCGCGTTGGCGCGGCCGTAGAGCACCTGCTTGGCGAACATCTCGAGGAAGGGGCGCTTCTCTTCGATGACGAAGATCTCTTCGAGGCCTTCGGCGAACTCGCGCACGATGGTC
Source organism: Zoogloea sp. (assembly GCA_023150125.1). Taxonomy (GTDB): domain Bacteria; phylum Pseudomonadota; class Gammaproteobacteria; order Burkholderiales; family Rhodocyclaceae; genus Zoogloea. Next base: position 10,968 of record JAKLLM010000009.1, on the reverse strand, counting down.
GGTTCCATCGGGAACAGCATGCCCATCTTGAGCACGCGGATGCCGTAGCGGCGCAGCGCGTCGGCATCGAGGCCCATCTCGAGGAAGGCCTGCATGAGGTCGTTGTAGGTCTTGCCCGCCGTCATGATGCCGAGCCAGGCATCCGGGTTCTTGAAGACGACGTTGTTGAGATTGTTCTCGCGGGCGTAGCGCTTGGCGACTTCGAGGCGGCGGGTGTAGAGCGACTGCTCCATCTCGAGGGCCTCGACGCGCACGTTCATGCCGAGGTTCATGTTGGGCGTGAACTTCTGGCCGTCGAACATGAGGTCGGGGGTGACGAAGTTGAGGCGCGCCGGGTCGACGTTGGCGGTGCCGGTGCCGTCGGCCACGTTGGTGACGATCTTCATGCCGACCCACACGCCCGAGGTGCGGGACATGTTGTAGCCGTGCAGGCCGTAGTCGAGGATTTCCTGGACGTTGGCGGGGTAGAGCGAGGGGATGCCCACGTGGAAGAGCATCGGCTCGGACTGGCTGCACAGGGACGAGCTCTTGCAGCTGGGGTCGTCGCCGGCGATGGCGAGCACGCCGCCGTTCTTGCCGATGCCGGTGTAGTTGGCGTGCTTGAGGGCGTCGCCGGAGCGGTCGACGCCCGGGGCCTTGCCGTACCACATGCCGGTGACGCCGTCGAACTTCTGCTTGCCGACGGTGTGCATCATCTGGGTGCCCCACACGGCGGTGGCGGCGAGGTCTTCGTTGAGGCCGTCGACGAACTTGATGTTGTGTTCGACGAGCAGCTTCTGTTGCTTGATCAGCGCCGCGTCGAGCATGCCCACCGGAGAGCCGCGGTAGCCGGAGACGAACATGCCGGTCTTGAGGCCGCGGCGCGCGTCGGTGCGCACCTGGTCGAGGGTCAGCCGGACCAGTGCGTCGATGCCACCGAGGTGGATTTCGCCGGTCTCTTTTGTGAAGGTGCTGCTGAGATCTTGCTTGGATGACATGAAAGTGTCCTCTTGTTTGTCTCCGCCCCCGGTTCCCTGGTTGCGCGGGGCCTCACGGGCCCGCCTGGGCTGCTGCCAGGGTGATGCCGACCGGAATCAGGATCGGGTGCAGGCGGCCGACGTGACCGGTGTGGCCCGGCCATCGTCGGCGCCCGTGCCGCGCCGGGCGACCGCCACGCGCCGGACCCCGTGTGAAGGGGCCCGGGCAAGCGCCGCGGCGGTGCGCGCTCAGCGCCCGGCGTGGTCTCAGACGAAACGCATCGAGACGGAGCCGAGGTCCTGGAAGCGGACGTTGACGTTGTCGCCCGGATTGACGGTGATGGCTTCGGTGACGCCGCCGGTCATGATGAAGGTGCCGGCCGGGATCTCCTGGCCGCGGGCGCCCAGGTGGTTGGCCAGCATGGCGACGGCGGCCAGCGGGTGGCCCAGCACGGCGGCGCCGGCGGCCATGGTCTTGATCTCGCCGTTGATCTCGAGGACGACACCCAGGGTGCGCAGGTCGAGCTCGTCGAGGTTGCGCATGTTGCCGCCGATGACGAAGCGGGACGAGGAGGTGTTGTCGGCGATCACGCTCTTCAGGTCGAACTTGAAGTCGCGGTAGCGCGAGTCGATGATCTCGACGGCCGGGACGACGAAGTCGGTGGCAGCCATCACGGCGGCGACGTGGCAGCCGGGGCCCTTCAGCGGGGCCTTGGTGACGATGCAGATCTCGGCTTCGACCTTCGGGTGGATCAGCTCGGAGTGCTTGATCTCGCCGCCGTCCGGGCGGGACATGTAGTCGGCGACGAAGCCGAACACCGGGGTCTCGACGCCCATCTGCTTCATCTTGGCGAAGGAGGTGAGGCCGCACTTGAGGCCAGCGATCTTGTTGCCGCGGGCTTCCTTGCGGCGACGGATCTCGTCCTGGATGGCGTAGGCGTCGTCCCAATCCATGTCGGGGTGATCGTTGGTGATCTTGGTGACGTCGAAGGCCTGGAGTTCGGCGTTTTCGAGGTGCTCGGCGAGCTTGAGGATGGTTGCGTTATCGAGATTCATGGAAGGGTCTCTTTCTGGGATCAGATGAAACGGACCGAGGTGCTGCCGAGGCCGCCGACGGAGCAGACGAGGCTGTCACCGGCCTTGACCGGGACGAGCGGGGATTGGGAACCGGACAGGATGACTTCGCCGGCCTTCAGGCCGATGCCCAGGGCGCCGAGGGTGTTGGCGAGCCAGGCGACGGCGTTCACCGGGGAGCCCTGCACGGCGGCGCCGGTGGAGGTGCTGATGAGTTCGCCGTTCTTTTCGAGGACCATGCCGGCCAGCGCCAGGTCGATTTCGCGCGGGCTCTTGCGGCGGCCGCCGAGCACCAGCACGCCGCAGGAGGCGTTGTCGGCAACGGTGTCCTGGATCTTGATCTTCCAGTCCTGGATGCGGGAGTCGACGATCTCGAAGCAGGGCAGCACGCAGTCGGTGGCGCGCAGCACGTCGGCGGCGGTGACGCCGGGGCCCATCAGGTCGTTCTTGAGCACGAAGGCCACTTCGGCTTCGGCGCGGGGGGCGATCATGGTGCTGGTGTCGATGGCTTCGCCTTCGTTGAAGACCATGCCGGAGGTCATCATGCCGAAGTCGGGCTGATTGACCTTGAGCATGTCCATGACGACCTTGCTGGTGACGCCGATCTTCTTGCCGATGATGGTCTCACCGGCGTCGAGGCGGCGCTGGATCATGCGCTGCTGGATCTGGTAGGCGTCTTCGATGGTGATCTCGGCTTCGCGGTCGGTCAGCGGAGCGACGGGTTTGCGGTTGATGAGGGCTTCGTAGAGCTCGTCACCGTACTTTTCGATCTTGGCTTTATCCATCATGGGGGAAACCTCGGATGTCAGGATTGCAGGTCGGCCTCGGCGAGGAAGTCGCCGACGAGCCGGTTGAAGCGGGCGCTGTGCTCGATCTGCGTCCAGTGGCCGCAATGGCCGAACACATGGAGCTGCGCGTTGGGGATCCAGTCGGCCAGGGTCAGCGAGTTGGACAGGGGGATGACCTTGTCTTCGCGGCCGTGGATGACCAGGGTTTCGTGGGGCAGGGCGCGGATGTCGGCTTCGGCGCTGGTCATCGCGTCCACCCAGCGCTGGCGCGGGGCGGGGAACATGGCCGCGAAGGACTCCTGGAAGCCCGGGCGGATGCTGGCTTCGTAGCGCAGCCTGGCGAGCTCGTCGGTGACGAGTTCGCGGCTCCAGGCGAAGTAGTCCATGATGCTGCGCATGGACTCGAACGACGCCTCGTAGCCCCACACGGCGTCGAGCCCTTCGGTGATCGGGAAGTGAACCCCGACCGAGCCCATCAGCACCAGGCGCTGCACCCGCTCGGGGGCGCGGATCGCCAGGGCCATGGCCAGCGCGCCGCCGAAGGAGTTGCCGACGAGGTGCACCCGCTCGAGGCCGAGGGCGTCGAGGAGATCGAGCCCCTGCCGGACCCAGGTGTCCATGCTGTACTCGATGCCGGCCGGCCGGTCGGTGTAGCCGAAGCCCACCATGTCCGGGGCGATCACCCGACGGTCCCGGGCGAGGGCCGGGATCGCCTGGCGCCAGTTGGCCCAGGCGCTGACGCCGGGGCCGGAGCCGTGGATCATCAGCACCGGCGTGCCGCTGCCGGTGCCGACATCATGGACGTTGCTGTTGAAGCCGCCGGTGCGGATGCTGCTGGCGATTTCGGGGTTCTGGCTCATGGCGCCGGCTCTTAGTACTTGACCATCACGTTGCGCAGCTCGGTGTAGAACTCGAGCGAATGCACGCCGCCTTCGCGGCCGATGCCGGACTGCTTGGAGCCGCCGAACGGGGTGCGCAGGTCGCGCAGGAACCAGCTGTTGATCCAGCACAGGCCGACTTCGATCTCGCTGGCCAGGCGCATGGCGCGGCTGATGTCCTGGGTGTGGATCGAGGTGGCGAGGCCGTAGCGGTTGTTGTTGGTCATCGCCACGACTTCCTCTTCGGTGTCGAAGGGCTGGATGTGGCAGCACGGCCCGAAGATTTCTTCGGTGACGACGGTGGCGGTCTCGGGCAGGCCGGTCCAGATGGTGGGCTGAACCCAGCAGCCGTCCTTCAGCTCTTCCGGCATGTCGGGGATGCCGCCGCCGAAGACGATGTTGGCGCCTTCTTCCTTGGCCTTGGCGTACATGCCGAGGACTTTCTTCTGGTGGATCTTGCTGACCAAGGGGCCGATCTTGGTGTCGGGGTCGAAGGGGCGGCCCGGCTTCATCTGCTCGGCCTTTTCCTTGAGGGCGGCGACGAACTTGTCGAAGATCGGGCGCTCGACGTAGACGCGCTCGGTGCCCAGGCACACTTGGCCGGCGTTCTCGAAGCAGGAGCGGGTCACGGTGGCGACGGCGTTGTCGAAGTCGCAGTCGGCGAACACCAGCGCGGCGTTCTTGCCGCCGAGCTCGAGGGACACCGGGCGGATGCCGTCGGCGCCGGCCTTCATGATGGCGGTGCCGGTCTTGGTCTCACCGGTGAAGGTGATGCCGTTGACGTCCGGGTGGGCGGTCAGGAAGGAGCCGGCGGAGTCGACGCCGAAGCCGTTCACCACGTTGTAGACGCCGGGCGGGACGCCGACCTTGTTCATCACCTCGCCCAGCAGGGTGGCGGTGCTCGGGGTGGCTTCGGAGGGCTTGACGACCACGGTATTGCCGCAGGCCAGGGCCGGGCCGCACTTCCAGGTCATCAGCAGCAGCGGGAGGTTCCACGGGCAGATGATGGCGATCACGCCGCGCGGGGTGCGCACGCCGTAGCTGCGGGCGGTCTTGCCGTCGGGGGTGCGCATCTCGAAGGACTCGGTCGACACGTTCTTGATGGTGTCGGTGAAGATCTTGAAGTTGGCAGCGCCGCGGGGGATGTCGATGTGCGAGGCGAGGGAGACCGGCTTGCCGGTGTCGGCGATCTCGGCCTGCAGGAAGTCGTCGAAGCGGTTGTTGATCTCGGCGACGATGGCGTCGAGCATTGCGCAGCGCTCGACCACCGACAGCTTGCCCCAGGGGCCCTTGAGGGCGGCCTTGGCGGCGGCGACGGCGGCGTCGACTTCCGGCTTGCCGGCTTCATGCACCATGCCGATCAGCGAATTGTCGACGGGGTTGCGCTTCTCGTACGTCTTGCCGCTGATGTTGGATACGTACTCACCGTTGATGAAATTGAGGATGTCTTTCATGGGTACTCTCTCCTTTTGGTGTCGCGGCCCCTGCCGTGCACCGATGGTCTGTGCCTGGTGTCTTGAACAGACAAGCTGCGTCTGGATGGCGTTTTACACACCGCCGGACGTGACCGAATCCACGTCATGCGGTTGATGCGTAATATACCGATATTTAAAAAAAATCTCGATATTTTTTTGCGGCAAATCGTCTGTGCAAAACCCCGCACGCCGCAGGCTGCGGCGCGCGGGAGCGGCATGTCAGGTGAACACGCTCAGGAAGGCTTCGTTGAGCTTGCGATCGTGGTAGAAGATCGCCGGTTCGAGGCTTTCGTCGTACCAGGTGATCGTCGGCTTGTCCGGGTAGTAGATGTAGCCGCCGGAGAAGACTTCGTTACGGTTGCCCGAGGGGTCGAAGAAGTAGATCGTCTCGCCGCGGGTGATGCCGTGGCGGGTCGGGCCGATGTCGATAGAGGTCTTGGTGCGGGACAGGATGTCGCCGGCACGCAGGACCTGCTCCCAACTGCGCAGTTCGAACGAGGCGTGGTGGAACTTGCCCTTCACCGGCTGACGGATGAAGGCCACGTCGTGGGCCTTGTTCGAGCACGACAGGAAGGCGCCGATCATGAACTTCTTGTCGCCGGCGAGCATGACCTGCTCGGCGATGCCGAAGCCCAGCACTTCGGTGAACAGCTTGACGGTGCCGTCGAGGTCGTCGCCGTACAGCAGGCAGTGGTCGAAGCGGGTCGCCGCGATGCCCTTCAGGCCGTCCGGCCACGGGTCGGGGTTGATGTCCTGGCCGTCGGTGCCGCAGTTGTTGCCGATGATTTCCTTTTCGGCGAAGAGCTCCATCACGTGCCCGGTGGGGATCGTGAAGCGGAAGCGCTCGCCGGTGGCCGGGTGTTCGCCGGCCGGGATCCACGACATCTCGGTGGCGAGGCCGGACTGCTCGACATCGGCGGCCAGCTTCTTGAGGGTGGCGGGGGAGGCGACCTTCCAGCCCATGTAGTCCATGCCGGCTTCGTCGGCTTCACGCAGCACCACGCTGTGGTGGTCGTGTTCGTCCCAGGCCTTCAGGAAGACCCGGCCCTTGTCATCACGCGCGACTTCGATCAGCCCCAGCACGTCCCTGTAGTGCTTCAGGGCCGGCTCCAGCTCGAGCACGCGCAGGGCGACGTGCCCGGGGCGCAAAACGCCAGTCAGTGCCATTCATTTCTCCTCTTCGGGTTTATTGGTTTTCATCGTCGTCGTGAACCCGGAATCGGACGACGCGCTCTGTTGGGCGACGATGGCGCGAGCCATCTTGCCGACCACCTCTACCTCCAGATCGCTCTGGGGGAAGATCTTGCAGGCCAGCACGCAGCCGGAGGCCTCCTCCTCGGCGCTGACCACGCCACGGCTCATCTTGCGCTTGGCGTATTGACCTTTATTAACTTGAACCTTGCACACGCCGCAACCCCCATTCCGGCAGCCGACCGGAATCCCCTTGCGGCACAACTGCTCCATGCCGAGGAGCACGTTGGTCTGCTCGTCGCAGCGGAAGGTTTCGCCGGTGTTCTCGATCGTGACGGTGTGCTTCATGCCTGGGCTGCCTTCATTGACGCGATCGTCTGGAGTGGGGGGCGCTGCCGGGCTGGCGGGAGCTTGCGCCCGGCGGGCATCGCAGTGGTGCATCCGGGCAGGGGGCCTTCGGGCCCGGGGGAGAAAGCGGACATCCTCGCTCCGGAGCCATTGCATGGTACGCCGAGTGGCGACGCTGCATGGCTCTGGCGCGAGGATTCACGCTGCCTCCCGGATTACAGCGCCGAGGCCGAGCGCTTCTGGTTGACCAGGCCTACCGCGATCAGGGCGATCACGGCCGGGATGGCGATGGCGATGAAGTTCTGCTCGAGGGGCAGGGCCATGCCCACCAGGGTGCCGATCACGATGGGCGCCAGGATCGCGCCGCTGCGGCCGACGCCGGAGGCGAAGCCGATACCGGTGGAGCGGATCGCCATCGGGTAGTACTGGCCGACGTAGGCGTAGATCAGGATCTGCGTGCCGATGGTCGAGGCGCCCGCCAGGCCGACGACGACGAAGAGGGCTTCGGTGGGCATCTTGACGCCGAGCAGGCTGATCGACACCGCCGCCAGCGCGAAGAAGCACATCACGACCTTCTTGATGCTGAAGCGGTCGGCCAGCCAGCCGCCACCGATCGCACCGATCATGGCGCCGAAGTTGAGCACGAGTACGAAGGTGAGGGCGGAGCCGAGGCTGTAACCGGCCTGGGCCATCAGCTTGGTGAGCCAGGAGCTGAGGGCGTACACCATGAACAGGCACATGAAGAAAGCGATCCAGAACATGGCGGTGCTGAGGCCGCGGCCGTCGAGGAAGAGCTTGCCGATCGGCGCGCCTTCGACCTTCTGGGTGCTCGGCAGCTCGAAGCTGTCACCGGCGGACGGGGTGTAGCTGGGCTCGAGGCGCTGGACGATCTTCTTGAGCTCGTCGATGCGGCCCTTCTTGAGCAGGAAGGCCATGGATTCGGGCAGGGACATCAGCACGAAGGGGATGATCAGCACCGGTACGGCCGCCGCGTAGAACACGTAGGACCAGCCGTAGGTTTCGATCAGGCCCTTGCCGAGCACCGCCGCCAGCATGCCGCCCACCGAGTAGCCGCTGAACATCAGCGTCACCAGGGTGCTGCGCATCTTGCGCGGGGAGTATTCGGTCATCTGGGCGACCACGTTGGGCATCACGCCGCCGATGCCGAGGCCGGCCAGGAAGCGGGTGATGCTGAAGGTCACCGGGTCGTGGGTGAGGCCCGCAGCGGCCGTGAAGACGCTGAACAGGAGGATGCAGATCACGATCGCCCAGCGACGGCCGATCTTGTCTGCGATGGTGCCGAGGAACATGGCGCCGAACATCATGCCGAACAGGGCCGAGCTGACCATGTAGCCGGCCGTGGCAGGGGTGACGCCCATCTCCTTCATGATGGACGGCAGGGCGATGCCGGCCACCGCCAGGTCGTAGCCGTCAAAAATGATGATGATGGCGCACCAGAACAAAACCATGCCGTGGAAGCCATTGAACTTGGCGTGGTCGGCAATTTCGTGAACATCTATCTTGGCCATGTTGTCTCGCTAGGTTTAGTTATTTGTTTGAATGATTATTGGGTGACGGGGAGGGAGGTCTTGGGAGTTTTTTTATTTTTAGCCGAGGTCGCCGCCACCCACGGGCAGGACTGACCCGGTGATGTAGGAGGACTCATCGGAGGCGAAGAACAGGATCGGTGCGACTTGTTCTTCGATGGTGCCGTAGCGGTGCATCAGGCTGGAGTCGATCGTCTGGTCGACCACGCCCTGGTACCATTCTTTTTCTTGTGCGGTCTGTTCGACGGCGTTCTGGTTGCGCGGCACGCGGCGCGGCGGAGCATCGGTGCCGCCGGGAGCGGTGGCGTTGATGCGGATGCCGTGCTTGGTGTTTTCCATCGCCAGGGAGGCGGTGAGCGCGTTGACGCCGCCCTTGGCCGCCGAGTAGGGCACGCGATGCACGCCGCGGGTGGCGATCGAGGAGACGTTAACAATGACGCCGCTCTTCTGTTCGATCATCGTCGGCAGCACGGCGCGGCAGCACCACAGCGTGGGGAACAGCGAACGACGCACTTCGGCTTCGATCTGGGCTTCTTCGTAGAACTCGAAGGGCTTGGCCCAGATGGTGCCGCCGACGTTGTTGATCAGGATGTCCACGCGCTTGAACTGCTTGAGCGCTTCCGCAACGACGGCCTGGGCGCCGGCGTAGGTTTCGAGGTCGGCCTGGAAGGCGACGGCCTTGCCTTTGGCGGCCTTGATCTCGTCGACGACTTCGTTAACCAGGTCGGAGCGGTCGACGGCCAGCACCTTGCCGCCTTCAGCCGCAACCTGCAGCGCGACGCCACGGCCGATGCCCTGGGCGGCACCGGTGACGATGACGACCTTCTTCTTGAAACGGTCGGCCTTGCTCATTCGTGCGCTCCCGCGGTGGAGGACGAGAACTTCTCGAAGTGGAAGCTGTTGGGCGTGACGCCGACGCCGGACATCCACTTGCGGACACCTTCGACCATCGGCGGGGGGCCGCAGACGTAGACGTCGACGTTGCCGTCGTGCAGGTCCTTGGCGCCCAGGTGGTCGGTGACGTAGCCGCACTTGGGGTGGCCGCTGGCGGGGTCGACGATGACCGTGAAGAACTCGAGGTTCGGCATGGCGGCCTTGAGGGCGTTCAGGGTGTCGAGCTCGACCAGGTCGTCGTTGGTGTTGACGCCGTAGGCCAGCATGATCGGCTGGGTGGTCGGGTTGGACTTGAGCCACAGCAGCATCGACAGGAAGGGCGCGAGGCCGGTGCCGCCGGCCAGCATCAGCACGGGGCGCTCGACGGGGCGCAGGTAGAAGCTGCCGTAGGGGCCGGTGAAGTTCATGCTGTCGCCGACATTGGCCTGGCTGCGCATGTAGGTGCTCATCAGGCCGTTGGGGACGTCGCGGATCAGGAAGCCCAGCTCGGTGCTGTTCGGCGCGGAGCTGAAGGAGTAGGCGCGGGTCTCCTGGGTGCCGGGGACGCCGAGGTTGACGTACTGGCCGGGCAGGAAGGAGACCGGACGGTCGGCTTCGATGGTGAAGGAGACGGTCGTCTTGGAGTCGCGGTTGATCTTGGAGATCTTGGTCGCGTACGAGGCAACCTCGGTCTTGCAGGCGGCGGAAGAGGCCGGAACCTTGATGACGCAGTCGGAGCTCGGCTTCATCTGGCAGGTCAGGACGTAGCCCTTTTCGGCTTCTTCGTCGGTCAGCGCGTCTTCGATGTAAACACCCTGGGTGTAGGTGCCGCTTTCACAGTGGCACTTGCAGGTGCCACAGGCGCCGTCACGACAATCGAGGGGGATGTTGATCTTGGCGCGATACGCGGCCTCGGATACAAGCTCGTTGGCCGAACTGCAGGGCAATGTTGAACGGCATGGAATTGTCCTTATCGGCGATTGAAAGCTGCGACCCGTCCGTGCAGGCACGGACGGGTCGTCCCACATCGGCTTAGATGTGATAGATGTCGAGAACGTGATGGATGTAGTCGTTCTTCAGCACCACGTACTTCTTCTTGATCACGGGCTTCGGGCCGGAGGTGTCCAGGGTGTACTCGGAGTAGCCGAAGTAGGTGTCCAGGATGTCGTAGCGGAAGCTGTTGGTGATCCAGTTGAAGCGCAGCTTGACGCTGTTCTCGTCCTGGGAGAGCACTTCGAGGTTGGAGATCGACTTGCCGTGACGGGTGTCCGGGATCGTGGCGCTGGAGCGCTCGGTCTCGATGCGGAAGATGCGGTCTTCCAGGCCCGAGCGGTTGGCGTAGTAGATCAGCGAGACTTCGCGTTGCGGATCGTTGGTCAGCGTGTCGTCTTCATCCCACGCCGGCATCCAGAATTCGACGTCTTCGGCGTAGAACTCCAGCCAGTCGGCCCAGCGGCGTTCGTCGAGGGCACGTGCTTCTTGGAAAACAAAAGATTGAATGGCTTCGTAGGACAGCATCACTTGGCTCCGTCTTGTTCGGCTTGTTCGGCGATATAGGCTTTTTTCATGGTCTCGAGCCAATGCACGTGCTGCATGACATAGAGGCCTTCGTCTTCGGTCTTGATGCCAGAGAGTTCGGGCTTGAGGCCGATGAGGTCGGCGTTGGCGTCCGGACCCTTGACCCAGTGGGTCGCGCCACGGGTCATGTCGTTCCACTTGACGGCGCGGGCGTTGAAGCCGTGCTGGCAGGAGCGGAACTCTTCCAGGTCGTCGGGGGTGGCCATGCCGGTGGCGTTGAAGAAGTCTTCGTACTGGCGCAGGCGGCGGGCGCGGGCAGC
>JAKLLM010000408.1 GCA_023150125.1 Zoogloea sp. | reverse complement strand
GGATGTGGGCGCCAACTTCGGAACCCTTTTCGACGACGCACACCGACAGCTCGGCACCGGCTTTCTCGGCGAGCTGCTTGAGGCGGATCGCGGCGCTCAGGCCCGAGGGGCCGGCGCCGACGATCACCACGTCGTATTCCATCGCTTCACGCGTCATTCTTGCTTTCTCCGGAAACTGGGTTGCTGCCGCTGCATGCAGCGGGATATTGGGGGTGCTGCGGAGCACAACGTGTGGGGGGCGACCTTTCAGCCGCCCATCCGCACGCCGGGCATCGAAATGCCCATGACTGAAGCCCGAGGGCGACTGGAGTCGCCCCTGCAGTTGCCCCCGGGTCTGCCTGTCGGCTTAGAACAATGCTTCTTCGAGGGCCAGCACCGACTGCGCACCGCCCACGATGGCGTCCCGGTAGCTGTTGGCTTCGGGGATGACGTGCTGGGCGAAGTAGGTGGCGGTGCCGATCTTGGCCTTGTAGAAGTCACCGTCGGCGGCATCCAGGCGCTCGGCGGCGATGGCAGCGGAGCGGGCCATCAGCCAGCCACCGACCACGATGCCGGTGAGCTTGAGGAAGGGCACCGAGCCGGCCGCTGCAGCCTGCGGGTTGGCGTCGTAGTTGGCGATCAGCCAGTTGGTGGCTTCGTCGAGGGCGGCGATGCCGTCGCCCAGGGCATCGGCGATCCCCTTGAGCTGGGCGTTGTCCGACGCACGCAGCGCGGAGGCCGTCTCGGCGATGTCGGCGAGCAGCTGCTGCATGCTCTTGCCGCCTTCCTTGGCGGTCTTGCGACCGATCAGGTCGTTGGCCTGGATCGCGGTGGTGCCTTCGTAGATGGTGATGATGCGGGCGTCGCGCATGTACTGGGCGGCGCCGGTCTCCTCGATGAAGCCCATGCCGCCGTGCACCTGCACGCCGTTCCAGGTGATGCCCTGGGCGTTCTCGGTGCACCAGCCCTTGACCACCGGGGTCAGCAGCTCGAGGCGGCGCTGGTTGGCGGCGCGCACGTCGGCGTCCGGGTGGCTGTGGGCGCGGTCCATGCAGCCGGCCACGTAGTAGGCCAGGGCGCGGCCGGCTTCGGTGCGGGACTTCATGTCCATCAGCATGCGGCGCACGTCCGGGTGGTGCAGGATCGGCTTCTTCTCGCCGCTCTTGTCACCGATGATCCGGCCCTGGACGCGCTCGCGGGCGTAGGCCAGCGCGTGCTGGTAGCTGCGCTCGGAGACGCCGACGCCTTCGAGGCCGACGTTGAGGCGGGCGTGGTTCATCATCGTGAACATGTACTCGAGGCCGCGGTTCGGCTCGCCGACCAGGTAGCCGATGGCGCCGCCCTTGTCGCCGAAGGACATGACGGCGGTGGCGCTGCCGTGGATGCCCATCTTGTGCTCGATGGAGGCGCAGATCAGGTCGTTGCGCTCGCCCAGGCTGCCGTCGGCATTGACCAGGAACTTCGGCGCGATGAACAGCGAGATGCCCTTCACGCCCGGGGGCGCGTCCGGCAGGCGGGCCAGCACGAGGTGGATGATGTTCTCCGCCATGTCGTGCTCACCCCAGGTGATGAAGATCTTGGTGCCGGTGATGGCGTAGCTGCCGTCGCCGCGGGGCTCGGCCTTGCTGCGGATGGCGGCGAGGTCGGAGCCGGCCTGGGGCTCGGTGAGGTTCATCGTGCCGGTCCACTTGCCGGACACCATGTTGGGCAGGAAGGTGGCCTTCAGCTCGTCCGAGCCGTGGTGGGCGATCGCCTCGACCGCGCCCAGCGTGAGCATCTGGCACAGGGAGAAGGAGATGCTGGCCGACTTCCACATTTCCAGCACCGCGGTGGACACCGTGACCGGCAGGCCCTGGCCGCCGAACTCGGTGGACGCCGGCATGCCGTTCCAGCCGGTTTCGCAGAAGGTGGCATAGGCTTCCTTGAAGCCGTCGGCGGTGGTGACCACGCCGTTGTTCCACTTGTTGCCCTGCTTGTCGCCCACCTTGTTGAGCGGATCGACGACTTCGGAGGCGAACTTGCCGGCTTCGTCGAGGATGGCCTCGACCAGGTCGGAGGAGACTTCCTCGTTACCGGGCAGGCCGACGATCTCCTGCAGGCCGGCCAGCTCGTTCATGGCAAACAGCATGTCCTTCACGGGGGCGACGTAAGTGCTCATGGTGGTTCCTTGCGAATCGGGTAGATGGAATGTGGAGTCGGTGCAGCGGGATCAGAGCGCCGCGACAAGCTGCGGCACGGTCTCGAAGAGGTCGGCCACCAGGCCGTAGTCGGCCACCTGGAAGATCGGGGCTTCGGGGTCCTTGTTGATCGCGACGATCACCTTGGA
>JAKLLM010000008.1 GCA_023150125.1 Zoogloea sp. | reverse complement strand
GCCGCCGCCCTGCGCGAACTGGCCCGCGCCCAACGCACCCGCGACGTCTCGGTGGGCGTGCAGTACGAACACTTCCCACCCGACGCCCGCAACACCTACGGCGTGAGCATCTCGGTGCCGCTCTTCCTCGGCAACGACTACCGCGGCGACATCGCCCGCAGCGAAGCCGACTACAGCGCCGCCGAGCAACAACTCCTCGCCACCCGCGCCGCTGTCGGCAACGAACAGGCCCGCCTGCAGGCCGAGCTCGACGCCGCCCGCGCCCGCCACCAGCGCCTGCGCGACGTGGTGCTGCCCGCCGCCGAAAAGGCCGCCCGCGGCGCCGACCTGGCGATCCAGAAGGGCGCCATGAGCCTCACCGACTACCTGGACACCCAGCGCAGCCTGCGCAGCGCCCGCATCGAAGCCATCCTGGCCCGCGCCGACCTCGCCCGCGCCGGCCTGCTGCTGCGCCTGGCCGGAGACACCCCATGAAACGCACGCCCATCGCCCTCACCCTCACCACCGTCCTCACCCTCGCCGGCGCCACCTGGTACCTGCAGCGCCCCGCGCCCCCGGCCAGCACCGAAGCGGTGATCCAGAAGCCCTCCGCCGAGCCCGGCGTGCTGCGCTTCCCCACTGCCGCGCCGCAGCTCGCCCAGCTCAAGGTCGACCGGGCCGAGCTGGCCCCGGTGCCGATGGACGAACCCCTCGCCGCCCGAGTCGGCTACGACGAGAACGCCACCGCCCGGCTGTTCGCACCGGTCGCCGGCCGGGCCGTCGAGATCCGCGCCAACCTGGGCGACAGCGTCAAGGCCGGCGACGTGCTGGCCGTCCTCGACGCCCCCGAGCTCGGCACCGCCGCCGCCGACCTGGCCAAGGCCCGCGCCGACGCCCAGCTCAAGAAAGCCGCCCTCGAGCGCATGAAGAGCCTGTTCGCCGCCGAGGTCGTGCCCCGCCGCGAGCTCGAAGCCGCCCAGGCCGACTGGCAGCAGGCCCAGGCCGAAGCCGAGCGCGCCCGCCTGCGCCTGACCAACCTCGCCCCCGGCGGCGCCAGTGAAACCGGCAGCCAGCGCTACCTGCTGCGGGCGCCGCTGGCGGGCATCGTCGCCGCGCGCAACATCAACCCGGCGATGGAAGTCCGCCCCGACGCCGCCGAGCCGCTCTTCGTGGTCACCGACATGCGCCGCCTGACGGTGCTGGTCGACGTGCCCGAGCGCGACCTGCCGGTCGTCACCGTCGGCAAGGCCACGAGGGTCGAAGTGTCGGCCTACCCGGAGCGCAGCTTCGAGGGCAAGGTCATCCGCGTCGCCCCGACCCTCGACCCGCAGACCCGCCGCGTGCAGGCGCGGGTGGCCGTGGACAACGCCGAAGGCCTCCTCAAGCCCGAGATGTACGCCCGCGTCGCGATCCTCGCCGACGCCAAGGAGGAGCTGCCGCGCATCCCGATCGGCGCGCTGCTGGTCGATGGCGTCAAGAACTACGTCTTCGTCGAACGCGACCCCGGCGTGTTCGAGAAGCGCGAGGTCACCCTCGCCGTGCAGACGCGCAACCACGCCTGGGTGTGGGCCGGCCTGAAGGCCGGCGAGAAGGTCGTCAGCGTCGGCGCCCTGCTGCTGTCCGCCGAGCTGGCGAGCAGCTCGCGCTAGGAAGGGCCGGCCACCATGTTCGACACCCTCATCACCCTCGCCCTGCGCCAGCGGGTCTTCGTCATCCTGGCTGCGGTGCTGGTGCTCGGCTACGGCACCTACGCGGTCAACCAGATCTCCATCGAGGCCTTCCCCGACGTCCAGGACGTGCAGGTGCAGGTGGTCACCCAGGCCCCCGGCCAGGCCCCCGAGGAGGTCGAGCGCACCATCTCGCTGCCCATCGAGCGCGAGATGAGCGGCGTGCCGGGCATGACCCAGCTGCGCTCGGTGTCGATCACCGGCCTGTCGGTGGTCACCCTCACCTTCAACGAGAAGACCGCCGACTACTTCGCCCGCCAGCAGGTGCTCGAGCGCCTGCAGCAGGTCAGCCTGCCGCCGGGCTCGCAGCCCACCCTGGCGCCCCTCACCACCGCCGTCGGCGAGATCTACCGCTACGTGCTCGAAGCCCCGCCCACCGCCAGCCGCGAGGACATCCGCGCGGTGCAGGACTGGACGATCCGCCCGGCCCTGCGCATGGTGCCGGGCATCGCCGAGGTGGTCAGCTTCGGTGGCGCGATCCGCGAGGTGCAGGTGCGCATCGACCCCGACCGGCTGCGCCGCTATTCGGTCAGCCTCGCCGAGGTCGGCCAGGCCCTCGCCGCCGCCAGCGGCAACGGCAGCGGCGGCCTGCTGCGCCGGGGCGACGAAGCCCTGGTGGTGCGCACCCTCGGCCTCTTCCAGAACCTCGACGACGTGCGCGACGTGGTGGTGGTGGCCCGCGACGGCAAGCCGGTGCGCGTCTCCGACGTGGCGGAAGTGGAAAACGGCTTCCGCCCGCGCAGCGGCATCGTGGCCTTCGACCAGCACGACGACGTGGTCGAGGGCATCGTGCAGATGACCAAGGGCGGCAACGCCGCCAAGATCGTCGAAGCCCTCAAGCTCAAGGTGGACGACGTCAACGCCCACCTGCCCGAGGGCTACCGCATCCGCCCGATCTACCAGCGCACCGAGCTCATCGGCCACACCGTGGCCACCGTCGGCGAGAACCTGCTGGTGGGCGCCGTGCTGGTCACCGCAATCCTGCTGGCCTTCCTGCGCAACCTGCGGGCGGCGGTCATCGTGGCGGCGATCATCCCGCTGTCGCTGCTGTTCGCCTTCATCCTGATGCACGCGATGGGCGTGTCGGCCAACCTCATCTCGCTGGGCGCGGTGGACTTCGGAGTGATCATCGACAGCGCGGTGGTGATGGTCGAGGCGCTGATGGTGCGCCTCGCCGCCGACGCCCACGCCGAACACCACGGCATCGCCTCGCCGGTGGGGCGGCGGCTGCACGCGCTCAAGCAGACCTGTGTCGAGCTGGGCTCGCCGATCATGTTCTCGAAGGCCATCATCATCGTCGCCTTCCTGCCCATCTTCACCTTCCAGCGGGTCGAGGGGCGCATCTTCACGCCGGTGGTGCTGACCCTCTCCTTCGCGCTGCTGGGCGGGCTGATCCTCACCCTCACCCTGGTGCCCACCCTGCTCTCGTACGCCCTCAACAAGCAGGACATGGCCGAGAAGGAGAGCCCCTGGCTGCACCGCCTGCAGCTGCGCTACCGGGCCCTGCTGGTCAGCCTGCAGGCGCGCCGCCGCGCCACCGTGATGGCCTCCGGCGCCTGCCTGGCGCTGGCCCTGGCGCTGGCCCCGCTGCTCGGCTCGGAGTTCCTGCCCAAGCTCGACGAGGGCAACATCTGGCTCACCATCGGCCTGCCCCAGTCGTCGGGCCTCACCAACACCAAGAGCATCGAGCAGAAGGTGCGCGCCACCCTGCTCGAATACCCCGAGGTGAAGGCCGTGATCACCCACGTCGGCCGCCCCGACGACGGCACCGACCCGAAGGGCCCCAACAACATCGAGATCCTGGTCGACCTCAAGCCCCACGGCGAATGGCGCTTCGCCACCAAGGACGCGCTGGTCGACAGCATGTCCGGCAAGCTGGCCGCCATCCCCGGCCTGCCCACCAACTTCTCGCAGGTGATCCAGGACAGCGTCGAGGAATCCCTCTCCGGCGCCAAGGGCGAGATCGCGGTGAAGGTGTTCGGGCCCAGCCTCGACGTGCTGGAGACCAAGGGGCGCCAGATCGCCACCGTGCTCAACCGCATCCAGGGCGCCGCCGACGTGGCCGCGCTGCCGGTGGGCGGGCAGAGCGAGGTCGACATCCGCCTGCGCCGCGACGTGCTGGCCCGCTACGACATCAACGTGACCGACGTGAACGCGATGATCCAGACCGCCCTCGGCGGCAGCGCCATCAACGTGTTCTACGACGGCGAACGCCGCTACGACGTGAGCCTGCGCTTCGACGCCCGCTTCCGCGACCAGGTGGACGACATCGCCCACCTGCCGGTGGCGCTGCCCGACGGCCGCGGCAGCATCCCGCTGGGCGACCTCGCCGACGTGGAGCTGCGCCAGGGCGCCTCGCGCATCCAGCGCGAGGCCGGCAGCCGCAACGTCATCGTCAAGGCCAACCTGCGCGGCCGCGACCAGGGCAGCTTCGTCGCCGAAGCCCAGCAGAAGGTGGCCGCCGAAGTCACGCTGCCGGCCGGCTACAGCATCACCTGGGGCGGCCAGTTCGAGAACCAGCAGCGCGCCATGGCCCGCCTCAAGCTGATCGTGCCGATCACCTTCGCGCTGATCTTCTCGCTGCTGTTCTGGGCCTTCCGCGACATCCGCCCGGCCATGCTGGTGCTGGCGATGGTGCCCTTCACGCTGATCGGCGGCTTCGCCGGGCTGGCCCTGGCGGGCCTGCACCTGTCGGTCTCGTCGGCGGTGGGCTTCATCGCGGTGGCCGGCATCTCGGTGCAGAACGGCGTGATCATGGTCGAGCAGGTCATCGAGATCGCCCGCCGCGGCGCCACCCGCTCCGAGGCCATCCTCGACGGCGCCATGCTGCGCCTGCGCCCCATCGTGATGACCGCCCTGATGGCCGGCCTCGGCCTGCTGCCGGCGGCCCTGTCCCACGGCATCGGCTCGGAAACCCAGCGCCCCTTCGCCGTCGTCATCGTCGGCGGCATCGTCAGCGCCACCCTGTTCACCCTGCTGCTGCTGCCCGTGCTGCTATCCTACGGCGGCCCCAGGGACACGGTGAAAGGCGAAGCCTGACCCCCTTGCTTCCCATTCCCCACTTCCCACTCCCCGCCCCCATGCGCATCCTCATCGTCGAAGACGACCCGCTCCTCGCCGACGGCCTCGCCCAGCTGCTGCGCGGCGCCGGCTACACCGCCGACTACGTCGGCAGCGCCGAGCAGGCCGAAAGCGCCCTCGCCGCCGAAAAGTTCGACCTGCTGGTGCTCGACATCGGCCTGCCGGGCATGGACGGGCTGGAGCTGCTGTCCCGCCTGCGGGCCCGCCACAACCCCATCGGGGTGCTCATGCTCACCGCCCGCGACGCCCTCAACGAGCGCGTGCGCGGTCTCAACCTGGGCGCCGACGACTACCTCACCAAGCCCTTCGCCGCGGTCGAGCTGCTCGCCCGGGTCGGCGCCCTGGCCCGCCGCAGCCGCGGCCAGAGCAGCCTGCGCCGCGAGTTCGGCCCGCTTTCGATCGACGACGAGGCCCACCGCGCCTGGCTCCACGGCCAGCCCCTGGACCTGCCCCAGCGCGAATGGGCGATCCTCGGCTTCTTCCTCGACAACCCGGAGCGGGTGCTCAGCAAGGAGCGCATCGTCGCCGCGGTGTGCCGCTGGGACCAGGACATGAGCGTCAACGCCGTCGAGGTGTATGTGTCGCGCCTGCGCACCAAACTCGAGCCGGCCGGCATCCGCATCCGTACCATACGCGGTCTCGGCTACATGCTCGAAGACCTGCCCCATGACGCGAAGCCTGCGTAAGTCCCTCCTCCTCTGGCTGCTGCTGCCCACCGCACTGGCCCTCATCACCTTCCTGCCGCTGGCCTACCACCTGGTACACCGGCCGGCCATGGAAGCCCTCGACCAGGCCCTCGCCGACGCCAGCCTGGCCCTCGTCCCGCACCTCGAGGTGGTGGACGGCGAGCCGCGCTTCGTCTTCCCGGCCGCCGCCGAGCAGGTGCTGCGCACCGACCGGGTGGACGACATCTACTACCTCGTCCTCGGCCCCGCCGGGCGCTTCATCGCCGGCGACATCGGCCTGCCCCACGAGCCGCCCGAGGACGTGGAAGCCCACGGCGAGCGGGTCAGCTTCGACGCCCACTTCCGCAACCACCGGGTGCGCGTCATCGCTATCCACCGCCAGATCGACGGCTCGCCCTTCGTCTTCGTCACCGCCGAGACCACCCGCAAGCGCGACCAGCTGGCCGTCGACCTGGCGGTGGCACTGATCCTGCCGCTGATCTTCTTCGCCGCCGCCACCGGCTTCACCATCTGGCACGGCATCCGCCACGCGCTGCTACCGGTCGAGGACATCCGCCGCGCGCTCCACGGCATGGAGCACCGCGCCATGCAGCCCCTCGACACCCTCGCCGCGCCGGTCGAGATCCGCCCGCTGGTGAGCGAGTTCAACGCCGTGCTCGACCGCCTCGAGCAGGCCGCCGAAGCCCAGCAGCGCTTCGTCGCCAACGCCGCCCACCAGCTGCGCACCCCGCTGGCCGGCATCCGCACCCAGCTCGAGCTGCTGCTGCGCAGCCCCGACGCCGCCGACCGCGACGCCCGCACCCGCCACTGCGTCGGGGCCCTCGAACGCCTCGGCCACCTCATCAACCAGATGCTGGTGCTGCTGTCGGCCGAACCCGGTGGCCGCCACGCCGGCCTCGCCGAACCCATCGACCTGCCCGACCTCATCCGCGAGCTCAGCCCCGAATGGGTCCGCCTCGCCGAGACCCGCGGGCTCGACCTGGGCTTCGATCTGGATGACGCCCACGTCACCGGCGACCGCCTGCTGCTGGGCGAGATGATCGGCAACCTGGTGGTGAACGCCCTCAGCTACACCCCGCCCCCCGGCGAGGTCACCGTGCGCTGCCGCGAAGCCGGCGGCCGCAGCCTGATCGAGGTCGAGGACAACGGCCCCGGCATCCCACCCGAGGCCCGCAGGCAGGTCTTCGAGCGCTTCTTCCGGCTCCCCGACGCCAGCCAGCCGGGCAGCGGCCTCGGCCTCGCCATCGTCCGCGAGATCGCCCACGGGCTTCACGGCGAGGTCGAAGTCCGCGACCCGCCGGGCGGCAAGGGCTGCCTGCTGCGGGTCAGCCTGCCGGGCGAGCGCGGGCACACCCTCCCGGAAGCATTGGAGCACGACAAAAACATGAGCCCACGGAGTTCTCCATGAACGGCCATTTCGCCGCCGTCCTCCTCATCGTCGCAGGCTGCCTCGGGGGCCGTCGTTCTCTAACTCGTCGGGACCAACCACGCCCGCATCGCACGCACCGGGTGGCCGCGGATGGCCTTCTCCGTGGACACCACCCTGTTCTTCACCCCCGGCGAACCCAAGCCCTGAGCTCATGAACAGAATCCTCCCCCCGCTGCTAGCCCTGGCCCTTGGGGCGTGTACTGCCGTGTCCCCTGCCCCGGTCGCTCCCGCCTCCAGGCAAGGCATGGACACCCGCCTGACCGACGCCACCGTGGCTCCGCTCAACGACCTCAACCTCATCCGCGCCGAAATCCCGCCCGCCCTCGCCGCCGCGGCCAAGGCGCCCTACGCGCCTCCCGCCGACGGCAGCTGCGCCGGCCTGTCGGCAAGCATCCAGGCCCTCGATGCCGTCCTCGGTGCCGACCTCGACAGCCCCGAAAGCGATGACGACCCGAGCCTCATCGAGCGTGGCAGCGATGCCGCCGGTGACGCCGTGATCGGCGCCGTCCGCAACACCACCGAAGGCGTGATCCCCTTCCGCGGCTGGGTGCGCAAGCTCACCGGAGCCGAACGATACTCCCGCAAGGTCTCCGCGGCGATCGCCGCCGGCGCCATCCGCCGCGCCTACCTCAAGGGGCTGGGCCAGGCCGCCGGCTGCGATGCCCCCGCCGCCCCCCCGCAAGCCCGCCTCGGCCGCCCCCAACTGAAGCCGGACCGGGTGCCGGCCCCCGGCTGCGCGGCCAGCGTCGTGATGGCCAGACCGCCTCCCGCTTGAACCCTGCCGCCGCACCCCCATCTAATTGCCTGATCTGCCTGGACCGCCCTCGCGGCGCTCCGGCAGCCGCCGCACGCCGCCCCGCAGCGCGCTGGCTCCAAACCCACCACTCACCTCGCAAGGAACCCCAGCCATGGCCATGGACGTCGTCGACTACGAAATCTTCGGATCCGAAATGCAGTACGTGGAGGTCGAGCTCGACCCCGGCGAGGCCGCCATCGGCGAGGCCGGCGTGATGATGTACATGCAGGACGGCATCCAGATGGACACCGTCTTCGGTGACGGCTCCCAGCAGCAGGGCGGCTTCTTCGGCAAGCTGATGGGCGCCGGCAAGCGCCTGCTCACCGGCGAGAGCCTGTTCACCACCGTCTATCACAACGAAGGCAGCGGCAAGCGGCGGGTCGCCTTCGCGGCGCCCTACCCGGGCAAGATCGTGCCGGTGGATCTGTCGAAGGTCGGCGGCACCCTGATCTGCCAGAAGGATTCCTTCCTCGCCGCCGCCAAGGGCGTGTCGCTGGGCATCGCCTTCCAGAAGAAGATCGGCGTCGGCCTGTTCGGCGGCGAAGGCTTCATCATGCAGAAGCTCGACGGCGACGGGATGGCCTTCATCCACGCCGGCGGCACCCTGCTCGAGAAAACCCTCGCCCCCGGCGAAACCCTGCGCGTCGACACCGGCTGCGTGGTGGCCTTCCAGCCCAGCGTCGACTTCGACATCCAGTACGCCGGCAAGATCAAGACCGCGCTGTTCGGCGGCGAGGGCCTGTTCTTCGCCACCCTCAGCGGCCCCGGCAAGGTGTGGCTGCAGTCGCTGCCCCTGTCGCGGATGGCCGACCGCATCGTGATGGCCTCCCGCGCCGCCGGCGGCGGCGGCAAGGAAGGCGGCACCGCGCTGGCCGGCTTCGGCCTCGGCTCCCTGCTCGGCGACGACGAGTGAGCCACGCGCCCATCGCGGCCCGCTTCTACCCGGCAGGCGGCGACGCCCACGGCCACCCCGCCCTCGTCGAGCTGGCGGGCAAGGTGCTGCAGGTGCTGCCGGAGGACAGCCCGCCGCAGCAGGCGCCCCTGGCCAGCCTGCAGGCTGCGACCCGCGGCTTCAACCACAGCCAGTGGGCCATTGCCTGGCCTGCCGAGGGCGGCGGAGAGCACATGCTGCTCATCGACGAGGCGGCCGTCGGCCCGCTGCGGGCAGCCGCGCCGGCGCTGTTTGCCGGTGGCGAGGGCGCCCGGCGCCGCAGCGGCCGGCGCTTTCTGGCCGGCATCACGCTGCTGGCGCTTGTCCCGCTGCTGGTGGTGGTGGCGCTGCTGGCCTCCCTCGACCACCTCACCGACCGCGTTGTTTCGCACATCCCGCCCAGCGTCGAAAAGCAGATCGGCGCCGCGGTGCTGGCCCGCACCCGGCTGGAGGGCCCGCTGATCGACCGGGGGCCGGCCTTCGAGGCCGTGCAGACGATAGGCCGGCGCCTCGCCCGGCCGGGCGAGACGCTGGAATTCCACCTCGCCGATCGGCCCGAGATCAACGCCTTCGCGGCGCCGGGCGGCGTGGTGGTGGTGAACAGCGGGCTGCTGGCAAAGGCCGCCTCGCCCGAAGAGGTGGCCGGCGTGCTGGCCCACGAGATCGCCCACGTGGAGCTGCGCCACAGCCTGCGCCAGATCGTCCGCTCGGCGGGGCTGCGGGTGATCTTCGGCGCGCTGGCCGGCGACTACGACGCCCTCGGTGGCTGGGCCGCCCAGCTGGGCGAGCTCAAGTTCTCCCGCGACGCCGAGCGCGAGGCCGACCAGCGCGGCTTGGAGCGTCTGGCCGAGGCTCGCGTCGACCCGGCCGGCATGCTGCGCTTCTTCGAGACCCTCGACAAAGCCGAGGCCGGCGGCAAAGCCGGGCAGCTGCCGGCGCTGCTGTCCACCCACCCGGCAACCACCGAGCGCATCGCCTGGCTGCGCGAAGCCGTTGCCACCCGCGGCAACGGCCCGGTCGAGCCGATCGCCATCGACTGGCGCAGCATCGGCGGCGCCAGCCGCTGAGCCGTCACGGCGTCTCGACGTAGCCCTGGGTGCTGCGCCCGGCCACCGCCGGCTTGGCCAGCGGCGAGCGGCTGCGCACGTACTGCAGGAAGGAATCCGCGTAGTCGAGGAAGGTGTCCTCGCGCTGGGCCGCGGGGATGGCCTTCAGGGTGTCGTACTTGTCGCCGCCGTCGGCGGTGAAGTTGTTGGTGATGAGCCGATAGCTGGCCGCCGGATCGAGGGGCTGCCAGTTGCCGCCGGCGTCGCGCACCTCGGGGTTGCTGATGCGGCTGCCGCGGGCCTGGTTCATGTCCACGCTGAAACGCAGGCCGCCGGTGTAGGGGTAGGCGCCGGAGCCGGTGCCGTTGAGTACCGAGTCGATGCCGTCTTCCAGCGCGGCCCGCACCTGGGCGCCGGTGAGCTGCAGGCGGTAGAGGGTGTTCTTGAAGGGCAGCAGGGTGTACACCTTGCCCACCGTGATGTCGCCGGCCGGAATGTCGATGCGCACGCCGCCGGCGTTCTGCAGGCTGATGTCGGCCCCGCCGAAGCGCTGGCCCTGCTCGAGGAAGGCGTCGGCCACCAGCTGCTGGATGTCGCCGCCGTGGGCGACCACCGTGGCGTCCTGGTTGCACACGTCGCCGAGGCTGGAGCGGGTGGTGTCGCGCTTGGCGCCGGGCACCCGGCGCAGGCACAGGTTGTCGGTGGCGACACCGGCCACCTGGGTGCCGAGGGCGTCCTTGGCGGCCTTGAAGGGCGCCAGCACCGCGGTGGCAGCAGCCGACGGCGCGGTGACGCGGAACACGCCGGAGGCGTCGAGCTGGCTGCGGTAGGCGCCGGCGTCGGCTGCGGAGGCGGCCACGCTGCCCACCTTGAAGCTGTCGCCCACCAGCACCTGGGGCTTGCCGCTGCAGCGCGCCACCTGGCCGGCGGCGTCGAAGCTCACGTCGAGCGCGCCGACGGCGTAGGCATACTGCCAGGCCTGGGCGATGCACACCGGGCGGCCGGCCTTGTCGGTGGCGGCGGTGGGATAGGCGCCGGCCGGGCTGAGGCCGAAGCCCTTCATGCTGTCGGGGCCGAGCAGGGTGTGGGAGTCGCCACCGATGATGACGTCCACGCCGTCGAGCTGCGGCGCGAGGGCCTGGTCGCCGGCGTAGCCGAGGTGGGACATCAGGACGATCTTGTTCACCCCGCGGGCACGCAGGGCGTCGATGGCGGCCTGCGCGGCAGTGGCTTCGTCGAGGAAGCTGGTGCCGGCGTCGGGCCGCGAGGCGAAGCGGGTCTTGTCCTTGACCGTCAGGCCGACCACGCCGATCTGCTGGCCGCCGCGCTCGATGATGATGGAGTCGGCCACCCGGGCCGCAAGCATGGTGCCTGCGGCAGGCTTGACGTTGGCCGACAGCACCGGCGTCTTGCAGCTGCCGGCGTGCAGGTAGTCGATGAACTTGACGAGGCCGGCGTCGGCGCTGTCGAACTCGTGGTTGCCCAGCGTGAAGGCGTCGAAGCAGACGGTGTTCATCAGCGCCGCGTCGGCCTGGCCCTCGCTCTGGGTGAAGTACAGGTCGCCGGTGAGGGCGTCGCCGGCGTGCAGCTTGAGCACGTTGGGCTTGCCCGTGGCCAGCGCCTCGATGGCCGCGGTAACCCGGGCGAAGCCGCCCAGCTCGACCGTCACCGACTTGCTGGCGCCGGCGGCGTCCTTGAGGGTGAGCGTGGCGGTCTCGGCGTCGAGGTGGGAGTGGTGGTCGTTGATGTGCAGGATCGTCAGATCCAGCGGCTGGCCGTCGTTGTCACTGCCGCCGCAGGCGGCAAGGCTCAGGGCGCACAGGGAGACAGCCAGGAAGGGCATGGCCCGCTCGGTCTTGAAGGGGAACATCGCAATCGCCGGGTGGTTTCGATGCCCGGCAGTCTGGCGCCCCTCGGTTAAGGCCTCGTGAAGGCGGCCTCAGAGCAGCACATCCACCGCCCCCAGCAGCCCCCGGCACAGCAGCGCGATGCCCAGCGCCACCGCCACCGACAGGCCGATCGAGAACAGCGCGTCGCGCCGGCCGATGGTCTTCAGCATCACCGCAAAGGTGGACACGCAGGGCACGTAGAAGGTGAGGAAGACCAGGAAGGTGGCGATCTGCACCCAGTCGAGGAGCGGCGCGATGTCCTGGCTGCCGAGGGCCTGGTAGACCATCAGCAGCGACAGCTCCTTGCGCAGCACCCCGAACAGGATAGGCACCCCCAGCGCCACCGGCAGCCCCAGCCACCAGTGGGTGACGGGCAGCAGCAGGGTGTTGATGAGCGCGTCGGCGCCGAAGTGGGCGAGCAGCGCCAGCACCACGCTGCCCAGCACCAGCAGCGGCGTGACGATGGTCAGGATGTCGCTGGTGCGCTCCCAGGTGATCGACAGCAGACGGCGCCATTGGGGCAGCGCGTAGGGCGGAATGGCCTGGATCATGCCGGGGCTGGCCTGCACGTAGCGGCGCGTGAGCAGCTTGCCGGCCACCGCGATGATCAGCATGGTGAGCAAAAAGATGCCCAGCACGCCCTCCCAGCCCAGGTATTTGCCACCGATCGCCAGCACGATGGCCGAGCGCGCCGAGCACGGCACGAAGGTGATCAGCAGCGAGGCCACGATGCGCTCGCGCCCGGCCGAGCTGGCCGCCACCGCCGACAGGGCCGGCACGTTGCAGCCCAGCCCGAGCAGGAAGGGCACCGCCACGCCGCCGTGCAGGCCGATGCGGTGGAAGCCCCGGTCCACCACGAAGGCCACCCGGTGCATGATGCCGGACTCCTCCAGGCTCACCAGCAGCAACACCAGCGGCAGCATGTAGGGCACCACGATGCCCACCAGCCCGACCAGCCCGTCGGCCACTGCACGGCCGACGACGCCGGCGGTGCTGGTCGGCTCCCACTGCCCGACCCACGCCGCGAGCGGCGCCGAGGTGATGGAATCGAGCGTGGTGCTGACCTCGAACACCATGAACAGCACCAGCGCGAACACCGCCAGCGTGCCGATCAGGCCCCAGCGCGGGTGCAGGAAGACCCGGTCGAGGGCGCGCTTCCAGCCGGCCCGCTCGGCCGCGTGGCCCAGCCGCGTGACCTGCTCGTGGAGCGCCGCGGCGCGGTAATGGCGGTCGGCGAAGAGCTCTTCGGCGAGGGGCCGCGGAAGCGCGCGGGCCGCCTCGGCGCGGGCCTCCTCGATGGCTGGCAGCAGGGCCGGGAAGCAGCGGGCCATCTCTGCGCCGAACCAGGTGTCGCCCTTGGCCAGCTGGGTGAGCAGCAGGGTGCGCGGCACCTGGAAGGCCTCCTCCACCGCCGGCTGGCCGAGGATCTCGCCCAGCGGCGCGAGCGCCTTGCGCAGGTGGGCGCCGGGCGACTGCGGCAGCGGGCAGGTGCCGGCCCGCAGGGTGGCCAGGGCGGTCTCGAACAGCCTGGCGACGCCCTTGCCCATGTGGGCGACGGTGGGCACCACCGGCACGCCGAGGGCGTCGGAAAGCGCCGGCACGTTGATGTAGATGCCCTTCTCGCGGGCCTCGTCGAGCCGGTTGAGGGCGATCACCAGCGGCTTGCCGAGCTCGCAGAGCTCCTGGCTGAGAGCCAGGCTGGGCTCGAGCGCCGTGGCATCGACGACCTGGATCAGCAGGTCCGGCGCCTTGAAGCCGCCCTTGCCGGGCTGCCCGCCGACGAGGGCCATCAGCACCCGCCGGTCGGCTTCGGCGAGGTCGTGGAAGGTGCGTACCGAGGGCAGATCGACCAGCGCCGCCTGCTCGAGGCCGACGTCGATCCGGCAGCTGGAATACGGCAGCTCGCTGCCCGCCAGGCAAGCGGCCTCGACGGCCGTGCTCGAAGCCGCCTGGAAGACGGTGCTCTTGCCGCCGCGGGGCAGGCCCACCAGCGCGATGAGCGGGCGGCGCTCGCCACGGAACAGCTGGCGGGGCACCGGGATGTTGGTTACCACCGGGCGGGCCTGGGTCATGGGCGGCGCCCCTGCCGGCGGATCGTCACACGCTCGCCGGCCGTCCAGGCGGCCGGGCGCTCAGCACTGAGCTTCATTGGAAATACCGCAGATCGTTTTCTCTGCCGCCGATTCTACGCCAATGAGAATCATTCGAAATACCAGCCCGACAGCGGGCCGCAGCGGCGAGGCCAGCTCAGACCCGCAAGCCGGCGCGGGTCATCATCAGCAGCGCCTGGGCCCGGCTGGTCACCCCCAGCGCGCGCAGGATCGCCGACACATGGACCTTCACGGTGCCCTCGGAGAGGCCGAGGAACTCGGCGATGTCCCGGTTCGACTTGCCCTGGGCCACCAGCTCGAGCACCCGCCCCTGGGCCGCGGTGAGCTGGAAACGCTCGGCGAAGGCCTGACTGGCGCGGCGGTTGCGGTTGCCGTTGTCGCCGGCGGTCGCGGCATCGGGGGTGAACACCCCGCCGGCGAGCACCGTGCGCACGGCCTCGATCAGGGTGTTGCTCGGGCTGGCCTTGGACACGAAGCCCGAGGCGCCGGCCTTCATCGCCCGCTGCACCGACTCGCGGTCGTCGAGGGCCGAGACCACCAGCGCCGGGACGTCGGGAAAGCGCTTGGCGATCACCCCGAGCAGCGAGAAACCGTTGATTTCCGGCAGCATGAGGTCGACCACCAGGAGGTCGCAGTCGGGGTCGGCCTCGAGCATTGCGATCGCCTCGGTGGCGTTGCTGGCCTGCTGGCAGGACACCCCTTCACCCACCTGGGCCAGCGTGAGGGCCATCGCCTCCCGCACCAGCACGTGGTCCTCGATAATCAGAATGCGTGTCTGCATCGCGAAAAATTGATCTGGATAAGCTCGGTTCATTCGAGAATACCACCTTAGCCTATCCAACCCTGTGCAAAACAGCGAAAATCTCGGCTTGAAGGCTGCCACGGCGCCCCTCATGCCGATCCTGCTCCGAACCTCGACCGCCCCCTCCCTCACCTGCATCCCCCTGCTGCTGACAGCCATCGGGCTGGCTTCGCCTGCGCGGGCCGCTTCGCCCAGCGAAGCCGACCACCTGGGCGACCTGCCCGTGGTGCTGTCGGCCACCCGGCTCGCCCAGGTGCAGTCCGACGCGCCGGGGGCGGTGAGCATCATCGACCGGGCGATGATCAGCGCCTCCGGCGCACGCAACCTCAACGAGCTGTTCCGCCTCGTGCCGGGCTTCCAGGTCGGCATGCACACCGGCAACAAGCCCCTGGTCGGCTACCACGGCCTCTCCGACGAGGCTCCGCGGCGGATGCTGGTGCAGGTGGACGGCCGCTCGGTGTATTCGCCCTACTTCACCGCCGGGGTCGAGTGGAACCAGATCGGCGTCGACATCGACGACATCGAGCGCATCGAGGTCTTCCGCGGCTCCAACTCGGCCACCTACGGCAGCAACGCCTTCCTGGGGGTCGCCAACATCATCACCCGCGCCCCGGCCGAAACCCTCGGCACCCGCGTGCGCTACCGGGCCGGCGACGGCGGCGTCAATGACGTCGGGCTCCGCGTGGGGCGCCAGCTGGGCGACGTGGCGATGCGCCTCAGCGTCGCGCGCAACTTCGACCACGGCTTTGCCGGCCTCAACGACTGGCGCAAGACCGAGCTCGCCACCCTCCACACCCAATGGGCGGCCGACAGCGACAACAGCATCGAATTCCAGGCCGGCTGGACGCGCTCCAATCTGGGCACCGGCAAGGAAGACAACCCCACCGACCCCGAGCGCCGCAGCCAGACCACCACCAGTTTCGGCCTGATCCACTGGCACCACGCCCCCGCCCCGGGCGAGGAGCTCAGCGTCAGCTATTACCACCAGGAAGAAAACGGCCGCGACCACTTCGACCTGCTGGTCCCGGTCACCTCCCGCCAGTCAGGCCTGCCCTTTACGGTGCAGCTGCCGCTGCGCTTCGACTACGACTTCCACGTCATCCGCGACGACCTCGAGGTCCAGCGCATCACCACCCTCGCCCCCAGCCTGCGCGCCGTCGTCGGCGCCGGCATGCGGGTGGACCGCATCACCGCCCCCCTGCGCTTCAACACCACCGACAGCATCCGCAACGCGGTCAATCACGCCTTCGGCACCCTCGAATGGCGGGCCAGCCCGCGCTGGCTGTTCAACGTGGGCGCGATGATCGAGGACAACTCCCTCACCGGCCGCAGCTTCGCCCCCCGGGCCTCAGCCAACTATCACGTCAGCGACAGCCAGACCTGGCGCATCTCGGTCAACCGCTCCCACCGCAACCCGGTCGCCTTCGAGCAGAAGTCGAGCATGATCTTCTCGACTTCCGCGCCGGTGTCGACGCCCATCGGCACCCTCCCGGCCGGCACGCCGATCTCGCAGACCTTCCGCCCCTCGCCCGGCGTCCGGGCCGAACGGATCACCACCTACGAGCTCGGCTACCGGGCCGAGCTGCGGCCGCTGCACGCCAGCCTCGACGCGCGCGTCTTCCTCGAGCAGGCCCGCGACCTCATCGAGATGAACATCGAACCCTCCACCATCGGCCTGCTGCGGCGCAACAACAACCGCTACTTCGCCAACAGCGGCGAGGCCGACATCCGCGGCCTCGAGCTCGCCGCCACCTGGCGGCCCGCCACCGACACCTGGCTGCAGCTCAACCATACCGAGCTGCGCATCGATGGCCCGACGATCAGCGCCGCCGACGCCGCCCGCCGCCCCAGCGGCTGGGTCGAGTACACCGCGCCGCGCCACAGCACCACGCTCTTCGGCGCCTGGCGCTTTGCACCGCGCTGGCAGATCAGCGCCGCGAAGCACTGGATCGGCTCCATGAGCTGGTACCAGGACGCCGACCACAAGGTGCTGATGTACCGCCAGCTCGACGTCCGCCTCGCCCACCGCCTGCCGCCCGCCCTGGCGCGGGGCGAGCTGGCGATCACCGCCAGCAACATCGACGGCCCGGAAGAAACCTACGCCCCAGGCACCTCCCTGTGGGGCAGCCGCGTCTTCGGCTCCCTCTCCCTCGAGCTCTGACGCCGGATGCTGCGGGCACGCCGACTCCTCCTCTGCCTACTGCTCGCCCTGGCCGGCGGGCTGCCCATCGACGCCCTCGCGGCGCAGGTCCTGCTGCTGCTCTCCGAAGAAAGCAGCGCCTTCAGCGAGGCCGCCGAGGCCATCGGCGCCGAGCTGCGCAGCGCCGGCCACCGCACCCAGAGCCTCAGCCTGCCGCTGCGCGCCGACGAGAACGCGGCCCTCGCCGGCAACGCGCTGATCATCACCCTCGGCACCCGGGCCGCCCAGACCGTCTCCAGCCTCGCCCCCCGCAGCCTGGTGCTGCACACCCTGCTACCCCGCAGCGCCTTCGAGAAGCTCACCGCCCGCGGCGACGACTTCCGCCGCGTGTCCGCGGTCTTCATCGATCAGCCCGCCAGCCGGCAGATCGAACTGCTGCGCATCGCCCTGCCCGACTGGACCCGCGTGGCCTTCGTCACCAGCCGCGAGAGCAGCGATCTCGGCCAGCGCCTGGTGTCCAGCGCCCGCGACAAGCGCCTGCGCCCGGTGCTCGAGCAGCTCAACGACGAGAACGAGCTCTACCCCACCCTGCAACGGGTGCTGGGCGACCCCGCAGTGCTCGTCGCCGTCCCCGACGCGACCCTCTACAACAACCGCACGATCTCCAACATCCTGCTCACCGCCTATCACCAGCGCTCGCCGGTCATCGGCTTCTCGCCCGCCTACGTGAAGGCCGGCGCCCTCTTCGCGCTCTACAGCACCCCGGCCCAGATCGGCCAGCAGGCCGGCGAGGCCGCCCGCGCCGGCCTCGCCAGCGGCAGCCTGCCGCCCCCTGCGGCGCCGCGCCATTTCCGGGTCGGCACCAACCGCTACGTGGCCCGCTCCCTGGGCATCAACCTCGAGGACGCCGCGGTGCTGCAGGAGCGCCTCGAACGCAGCGAGGGCCTGCCATGACCCGCGTCCCGCGCCTCGACATCCACGCCCGGATCGTCCTGATCGCCGTGCTGCCCAGCCTCGTGCTGGCCTTCGTGCTGATCGCCTACTTCACCTCCAGCCGCCTCGCCGACATCGAGAGCGCCCACACCCAGCGCGGCAAGGCCCTCGTCCGCCAGCTCGCCGCGGCCAGCGAGTACGGCGTCTTCTCGGGCAACCGCGAGAGCCTGCGCAAGCTCACCAACGCGATGCTGCTCGAGAAAGACGTCATCCGGGTGGCCGTCACCAGCCCGCTGCGCGAACTCCTCGCCGACAGCACCGCCCCCGACTACCGGCAGAACGCGGGCAACATCCAGCCGCTGTACTTCCGCGAGCCCATCATCGGGGCCGGCGTGAATGTCGAGGACACCTTCCTCGGCGGCGCCGGCGAGCTGGCCGGCGCCACCACCAGCGAACGCGGCGAAGCCCTCGTCGAGATGAGCCGCGACTCCCTCCACCTCGAAGAGCAGCGCCTGCTCCGCAACGCCTTCCTGATGGTCGGCGCCGTGCTGATCGGCAGCGTCGGGCTGGCCCTGCGCATGAGCGGCGGCATCTCCGGCCCGATCCTGCGCATCGCCGACATCGTGCACAGCTTCGGCCAGGGCAACTTCACCGCGCGGGTGCCGGTCGAGGGCGGCAAGACCCTGCGCACCCTCGCCGAGGGCGTCAACGACATGGCCGACAAGCTCGGCGCCTCGCGGGACGACCTCCAGCGCCAGGTCGACGCCGCCACCCGCGAACTCCTCGAGAAGAAGGACGAGGCCGAGCGCGGCAACCGCGCCAAGACCCGCTTCCTCGCCGCAGCCAGCCACGACCTGCGCCAGCCCATGCACGCCCTCGGCCTGTTCGTCGCCGAGCTCGGCCAGAAGCCCCACGCCCCCGACACCCGCCGGCTCGTCGAGCAGATCGCCATCTCCGCCGAGACCATGGAGAACCTGCTCGACAGCCTGCTCGACATCTCGCGCCTCGACGTGGGCGCCCTCGACCGGCAGATCAAGCCCTTCCCGCTGCAGCCGCTGCTCGAGCGGATCGACGTGGACTACCGCCGCGAAGCCGGCCTGCGCGGCCAGCGCCTGCGCCTGCGCCCCACCAGCCTGTGGGTCGAGAGCGACCCGCTGCTGCTCGAGCGCATCCTGCACAACCTCATCAGCAACGCCCTGCGCTACGCCCCCGGCGGCACCATCCTGCTAGGCTGCCGCAAACGCGGCCGCAAGGTGCGCATCGAGGTCCGCGACAACGGCCCCGGCATCGCGGCGGAAGCCCAGGAGGCCATCTTCCAGGAGTTCGTCCAGCTCGATAACCCCGAGCGCAACCGCGCCAAGGGCCTCGGCCTGGGGCTCGCCATCGTGCGCCGCCTCACCGACCTGCTCGAACACCCGCTGCACCTCAAGTCCAGCCCGGGCCGGGGCTCGCTGTTCGCCATCGAGCTGCCCAGCGCCGCCCCCGGCATCCTCGCCGACCGCCGCCAGCCGGCGCCCGCCCAGGCCCTCGCCCGGCTCCACGTGGTGCTGGTGGACGACGACGAACTGGCCCTCGCCAGCACCACCGGGCTGCTCGAATCCTGGGGCTGCCACGTCAGCGCCGCCGACAACGGGGCCGCCCTGCTCGACACGCTGCCAGCCAGCGGCGAGACGCCCGACATCATCATCTGCGACTACCAGATCGCCGGCACCGGCGACGGGCTGCAGCTCATCGAGCAGCTGCGCCGGCATTTCGGCAAGCCCATCCCGGCCGTCATCCTCAGCGGCGACACCTCGCCGGCCACCGCCACCGCCATCCAGCAGGCCGACATCCCGCTCCTCCACAAGCCCGTCCGGCCCGCCAAGCTGCGCGCCCTGCTGCAACGCAAAACCCAAGCCTGATGCAGGCGGACTGTGCATCGGTTAAGATCAATCGCTTGATGACTCGAACAGCCGGGAGACAAAGATGAGCACCGAAAACAAAGCGCAGGACCCCCTGGAATTCATGCGCAACATGTGGGGCAAGATGGGCTTCAGCCTGCCCGGCATGGTCACCCCGACCCTCGATGTCGATGAACTCGACAAGCGCATCGCCGACATGAAGGCCGTCGAGAACTGGCTCAAGATGAACCTCAACTCCCTGCAGATGGCCACCCAGGCCCTCGAGATGCAGCGGGCCACCATCGCCACCATGCAGGCCATGAGCAAGATCGCCTCCGAAGGCAGCGCCGGCACCGAGGGCCAGGCCGCCCAGCCCAACCCCTTCGCCAGCGGCATGTGGCCGTGGAACCTGATGCAGCAGGCCGCCGAAGCCAAGGCCGCCCCGGCGCCGGCCCCCAGCGCACCCGCCTCGTCGGCCAAGGGCAAGCCGAAAGACAGCAAGTAATCCACTGCCGGGGTCCCGCCCCGGCCGCCGTGGCAGCGGCCTCCCGACGGGGCGAGGCCCTGGCGCGGCAGCCCTGCCCGCCCACTGCCGGCGGGCAGCATCCTGCGGCCTCCCCGTCCGCGCCAGTCGGCGGTCGGAATGCCCCCGCAAGCCCCCGCGGCTCGACCAGGAGGCCCAGTGAAGAATCACCAGCTGAAAGCCCTGGTCCAGGTGGCCGAGAGCGGCTCCATCCGGGCCGCCGCGCGCACCATGAACCTGTGCCAGAGCGCCCTCACCAAGTCCCTGCGCGAACTCGAGGAGGAGGTGGGCGTCGAGCTGCTGCTGCGCAGCTACAAGGGCATCGAATTCACCGATGCCGGCCATATCCTGCTGACCCGCGCCCGGCTGGCCCTGTCGCTCCTCGACAAGGCGCAGGAGGAGATCAACCTGCAACGGGGGGGGCGCCGGGGTGCGCGTCAGCATTGCGGTGACGCCCCTGGTCGGTATCCGGGTGCTGCCGCAGGTGCTGCTCGAGTTCGAGCGCAGCCACCCTGCCCCGCGGATCAATCTGAGCGAGGGTTTCCTGACGACCCTGATCCCCCAGCTGATCGATGGGCGGCTCGATTTCGCCGTCGCGCTGGCGGATGCAGCCAGCCTGCCCTTCGAGATTGCGTTCGAGGCCATCGGCCCGGTGGCCTCGGCCGTCGCAGGCCGCCGCGACCACCCGCTGGCGGGCGCCAGGACCTGGAGCGACCTCCGGAACGCCAAATGGGTTCTCAACCTGACGGCCGGCAGCCAGGGCAACAACCTGCTGAACTGGCTGGACGCGCAGGGGATCGGCGAGCCCCGCGACACGATACGCTGCGACTCCCCGTTGCTGATGCTCGAGCTGATGCAGCGCACCGACCGCCTGAGCATCGGGCCGGCGCTGCTGTTCTCCGACCCGCTGATCGGCCAGGGGATCCAGCGGATCAACGTCCAGCCCCTCCCCCAGCCGATGGAGCTGGGGCTCATCACCCTGCGCGGCATCCCGCTGCCCCGCGCCGCCCGGCAGCTGGCGGGGATGATCGTCCGCCACCTCCGCAACAGCCCGCCGATGGTCTAGCCGCGGGCAGCAGTGGCCGGCGCTAGGGGCTCCGCGGCCAGGAGGGGATCTGCCACTGGTAGGTGACGGCCAGCAGGCGCAGGCCCGAAATGCTGCAGATGCCGATGAGCGAGGACAGGTGCGGCGAGACCGCGAGGTGGTTGAGCACCAGAAAGAGCACGCCGCCGATGAGGGTGCACAAGGTGTAGGGCTGGTGGTCGCGATACACCTTGGGGATCTCGTTGCACAGCA
Source organism: Zoogloea sp. (assembly GCA_023150125.1). Lineage (GTDB taxonomy): Bacteria > Pseudomonadota > Gammaproteobacteria > Burkholderiales > Rhodocyclaceae > Zoogloea. The sequence continues at coordinate 2,578 of JAKLLM010000008.1, read as the reverse complement.
CGTCCCGCGTGACGCCGCCGAAAACGGCGGTGATCGAGCCCAGCAGCACGGCCACGATCGGCGGCATGCCGGCGACCAGCGCCAGCGAGACCCCCGAGATGGTGAACAGGCCCAGCCCGAGCGCATCGGCAACTTCCATCACCTTGTCCGTCACCCGGTGCTCACGGCTGCGCAGCAGAAGCGGCGCCGCCAGGACCAGCGCGATGACGAGCCAGATGTACTCGGTGTTCTCGACCCAGAAGAAGGGGCGCCGCTCGATCAGGATGTCGCGCACGGTGCCGCCGGCAAAGGCACTGACGAAGGTGACCGAAAAGACCCCGACGATGTCCATCTTCCTGCGGGTCGCCTCGATGAGGCCCGACATGGCAAACGCAATGGTGGCGGCGATCTCGATGGTGGTGAGCAGCGTGGTGAGCTGCAGGGCGGCGAGTTGCATGACGAGGCTGGGGCGAGGCGTTTAAGGAACGGCGTCAGGCCGATTGCGGCCTGACGCCGTGGAGAGGGGCGGCCAGGCTAGACAGCAGCCGGCCCCGGGGGGTTCCTCAGGCCAGGAAATGCTCGGCCACGGCCACCCAGTAGGCGGCACCGACCGGCAGGTTGCGGTCGTCGAAATCGTACATCGGGTGATGCACCATGGGCGTGTCGCCGTTGCCGATGAAGCAGTAGGTGCCCGGCTTGTGCTGGGCGTAGTAGGCGAAATCCTCGCTGCCCATGAAGGTCGGGCCGGGCATCACGACCTGCTCCTCACCCAGCACCCTGCGGGCGATGGCGGCACAGGCCTCGGTTTGCGCCGGGTTGTTCACCAGCACCGCGCCCGGCGCGCCCTCGCGGATCTCGAAGCTCACGCCGAAGGCGGCAGCCTGGGCGGCGGTGATCGCGCGCACCTTGTCGAGCACCAGCTTGCGGGTCTCGGGCTTGCTGCTGCGGATGCTCAGGCGCAGGGTGGCCGTCTGGGGGATGACATTGCCGGCGTCGCCCGCCAGGAAGGCCCCGACGCTGACCACCGCCGAATCCAGCGGCGCGACGTTGCGCGACACGATGGTCTGCAGTGCCATCACCAGCGAGGCGCCAGCCACCACCGGGTCGACGCTGCGCTCGGGCATCGAGCCGTGGCTGCCGACCCCGGTCAGCACGATCTCCCAGTTGTCCACCGCCACCATCACCGGGCCGGCGGTGAAATACAGCTTGCCGCGCTCCAGCGAGGGCATGTTGTGCATGCCGAACACGGCCTCCATCGGGAAGCGTTCGAACAGGCCGTCGGCGATCATCGCCGGTGCACCGCCCATGACCTCCTCGGCCGGCTGGAAGATCAGATGCACGGTGCCGTTGAAGGATTTCTTCTCGGCCAGGTAGCGGGCGGCACCCAGCAGCATGGCGCTGTGCCCGTCGTGGCCGCAGGTGTGCGACTTGCCGGGGATGGTGCTCTTGTGCTCGCTGTCGCTCATCTCCTGCACGGCCAGGGCGTCGGTGTCGGCGCGCAGGCCGATCGCCTTCGGGCTGTCGCCGACGGTCAACGAGGCCACCACGCCGGTCTTGCCGACCCCTTCGGTCACGGCATAGCCCCAGCTGCGCAGCAGCTCGGCGATGTAGCGGGCGGTGTTGTGTTCGTCGAAGGCCACTTCCGGGTGACGGTGGAGATGATGCCGCCACGCCTGCATTTGTTCCTGGTCGGCATTCAAGGCATTCAGCAGGGAATTCATGATCGTATCCAGTCTGGAATTGTTTGAATCGTTCGGAAAAAAACGGTCCGGGCGAGGAGGCCGGGGGGAGGCAGCCCGGACCGCAAGGGAGGTGACTCAGTCTTTCCGGGGGCCGGCCTTCGGCACCGTCAGCATGATCGACAGGATCGCGACGAGGACCATGAAGACGTTGAACATCAGCGCGATGACGGCTGCCTCACGCACCGCCAGGTTGTCCTGGCGACCGACGAAGGTGATCACCCCTTCGAGCCAGGTGACGCTCTCCGGGTTGGCGCTCAGCGCGGTGAAGATGGCCGCGGAGATCGCCACACCAAAGGCCGCACCGAGGGACGAGGCCATCTTGTAGATGCCGGCGCCGGAGCCGGCCTGCGCAGCCGGCAGGCTCGACAGGGCGGCATCGGTGGAGGGCGTGGCGTAGAAGGCCAGGCCGACCCCGAACAGGGTGTAGCCGATCATCGCCAGCACCTTGTAGTCGGCCAGCATCAGGTTGGCCGGGGACAGCAGGACGATGGCGAGGCCGGTGATCAGGCAGCCCCAGATCATCGGCTTGCGGGCACCGAAGCGCTGCAGCAGCTTCTCGCCGACGCGGATGAAGGCGATGATCGCCACCGCGTAGCCGAGGGTCAGCGTGCCGGCCTGCTGGGCGGTCATGCTGCCGCCCAGCTGCACCAGCTGCAGGGACACCAGCAGGGTGCCGGCAACGCCGTTGAGCAGGAAGTTGGAGATGGTGGCGCCGGTGTAGGTCAATGAGATGGACTCCTCCCTCCTAAAACGGCTTCGATGAGCCAGACTGGGAAGTGTCACCTCCGGTCAATCAGAAAGAAGGAGTCCGTCGTGAAGATTACGCGTATCGGCCTGGATCTGGCCAAAAATGTCTT
>JAKLLM010000407.1 GCA_023150125.1 Zoogloea sp. | reverse complement strand
AAATCGGCGGCCGCGGATGAAACACTGCCTCCCGCCGATGAAAAATCAGCGCGCCGGGAGGAAACCCTCCACCCCGGCGATGCCCGGGGCCCTCCAACGGAGGGCCCGACCGGGCTCAGGCGCCGAAGCGGCCCGCCAGGAAGGCGGCGAACTCCTCGCGCACCTCGGGGTGCTTCAGGGCCAGCTCCACGGTGGCCTGCAGGTAGCCCAGCTTCGAGCCGCAGTCGTAGCGCACGCCCTGGAACTGGTAGGCCAGCACCGCCTCCTCCTTGAGCAGCGAGGCGATCGCGTCGGTGAGCTGCAGCTCGCCGCCAGCCCCCGGCGTGAGCTGGCGCAGGTGGTCGAAGATCCGCCCGGTGAGGATGTAGCGCCCCACCACCGCCTGGGTGGACGGCGCCTCCTCGGGCTTCGGCTTCTCGACGATGCCGGTCACGCGCTGGATGTCGCCCACGTCCCGCTCGGTGCTGACGATGCCGTACTGGCGCGTCTGCGCCAGCGGCACGTTCATCACCCCGAGCACCGAACAGCGGTTGTAGTTGTACACATCCACCATCTGCTTCATCACCGGCGCGGCGCCCTCGCCGTCGAGCAGGTCGTCGGCGAGCAGCACCGCGAAGGGCTCCTCGCCCACCACCGGCGCCGCGCACAACACCGCGTGGCCCAGCCCGAGGGCCTCCGCCTGGCGGATGTAGATGCAGTTGACGTGGGACGGCACGGTGTCGCGGACGATCTTCAGGAGCTCGGTCTTGCCGCGGTTCTCGAGCTCGGTCTCGAGCTCGTAAGCCTTGTCGAAGTGGTCCTCGATGGCCCGCTTGGAGCGGCCGGTGATGAAGACCAGATCGGTCACCCCCGCCGCCACCGCCTCCTCGACCGCGTACTGGATCAGCGGCTTGTCGACGATCGGCATCATCTCCTTGGGGCTGGCCTTGGTGGCCGGCAGGAAACGGCTGCCGAGCCCCGCCACCGGGAACACCGCCTTCGTCACTTTCTTCATCGTCATCCTCCAAATAGATCTGGTTGTAGCATGTCGCCCTCGCCGGCCGACGCCAGCAGGGCCAGCAGGGCCTCCTCGTCCATCACCGCGACGCCCAGCTTGATGGCCTTCTCGAGCTTGCTGCCGGCATCCGCGCCGGCCACCACGTAATCCGTCTTCTTCGACACCGAGCCGGCCACCTTGGCGCCGGCCGCCTCGATCAGCGCCGCCGCCTCGTCGCGCCGCAGCGTGGGCAGCGTGCCGGTGAGCACGAAGGTCTTGCCGGCGAGCTGCCCCTGGGCCGGGCGCGCCGCGCCCTCGCCTTCGGCCCAGCGCATCGCCCCGCGCAGGGCCGCGATGACGCTGCGGTTGTGGGGCTCGCCGAAGAACTCGATGATGCACTTCGCGACGATCGGGCCGACATCAGGCACCTCCAGCAGGGCCGCCTCGTCGGCCGCCAGCAGGGCGTCGAGATTGCCGAAGTGGCGGGCCAGGTCCTTCGCGGTGGTCTCGCCCACGTTGCGGATGCCCAGCGCAAAGATGAAGCGCGCCAGCGTGGTGTCGCGGCTCTTGTCGATCGCGGCCAGCAGGTTGGCGGCAGATTTCTCGCCCATCCGCTCGAGGCCGGCCAGCGCCTCGGCATTGATGCGCGTGGCGTCGTACAGATCGGCCGGCGTGCGCAGCAGGCCCGCGGTCACCAGTTGGCTGACGATCTGCTCGCCGAGCCCATCGATATCCACCGCCCGGCGCCCGGCAAAGTGCAGCAGCGCCTGCTTGCACTGGGCCGGGCAGAACAGCCCGCCTGTGCAGCGGGCCACCGCCTCGTCCTCGCCGCGCACCACATGCGAGCCACACTCCGGGCATTTGTGGTCGATGGCGGCCAGCAGGTCGAATCGCGCCAGCTCGCCCTCACGCCGCTCGGCGATCGGGCCGACCACCTCGGGGATCACGTCGCCCGCCCGGCGTACCACCACCCAGTCGCCGATGCGCACGTCCTTGCGGTCGATCTCGCCCTGGTTGTGCAGCGTGGCGTTGGTTACCGTAACGCCGCCGACGAACACCGGCTCGAGGCGCGCCACCGGGGTGATCGCCCCGGTGCGCCCCACCTGCACGTCGATGCCGAGCAGCCGCGTCGCCACCTCCTGGGCCGGGTACTTGTGGGCCACCGCCCAGCGCGGCTCGCGGGAGACGAAACCGAGCTCCTGCTGGCGCACCAGGGAATCCACCTTGTACACCACGCCGTCGATGTCGAAGGGCAGGCTGGGCCGCAGCGCCGCCATGTCGGCATGGAAGCGCGCCAGGCCGTCGGGCCCCGCCGACGTGCAGCGGTGCTCGCACACCGGCAGGCCGAAGGCGGCCAGCGCGTCGAGGATGCCGCTG
>JAKLLM010000406.1 GCA_023150125.1 Zoogloea sp. | reverse complement strand
GGCGCGGGCCTCCTCGCGCTGGCGCTCGGTCCACACCGCCAGGCCGGTGAGGCCGAGGGCGAGCAGCGAGATGAGCAGCGTGACGATCAAATAGCGCCGCCAGTCGGGGCGCTGGACAGCCACTGCGGGGCCTGGGGACGACATGGTGGTTCCTCTCACCGCACAAAAGAGCCAGACAGGGCGCCGGGGCATTCCGGGCGCCTCCCAGGGCACAGCAAAGCTAGGGCATCACTCTAGGAGCGTGCATTGAAACGCGTCAAGTTTCGTCAAACAGGCCGGCCGGAGCGCGCCAGCATGGCACCGCGCACGGCCCCGAACCTGCAAGAAATTCACGCTGCGCCCCAAGAACTTCCTTCACCCTCCCGGGCCAACGCACGACAATGGCCATGCGGCCCCACGTCACCCGGCAGCAGACCGGAGGGCCGCCGCCCCCTTCAAGACAGCAACGGACACGAAGCACGCATGATCGAACAACTCCTGCACGAACACGACTCAACCGCGGGCAACATCCGCGACACCCTGGCGGCGATCATCCTCAGCGACAAGGCGACGCTGGCGGAGATCTTCTACAGCGCGATGCTGGAGGACGCCGAGGCCTCCAAGTTCCTGTCGGCAAAGTCGGTCGAGAACCACCTCAAGCCGGGGCTGTGCCTGTGGCTCCGGAAGCTCTTCTGCCACGACAGCCGGGACGAGCTGAAGGCCGTGCTGGCGATGCAGCGGCACGTGGGCGAGGTGCATGCCCGGGCGGACATCCCGATCAAGCTGGTGGCGCGGGGCATGCGCCTCTTGAAGCGCGAGATCAACAGCCGGCTGGTGAACACCGCGCTGGCCCCGGACGAGGTGGTGAAGGCCATCCTGTACGCCGACCGCCTGATCGACATCGCCTTCGAAGAGATGAGCGCTGCGTTTGTGCTCAGCCGCGACTCGGGCGTGAAGGTGGACGAGGGCTTCCGGCTGTTTGCGGCCGGCCAGAACCTGTCGCTCGAGAAGGAGAAGCAGGTGAGCGCCCTCCTCGACTGGGAGAACCGCATCTTCCGGGCGCTGGCCACCGAGATGCCGCTGGACGAATCGTCGGCCATCGAGAACTCGGCCTTCGGGCTGTGGTTCCACCACAAGGCCTCGCTGCTGTTCAACGAGGCGGACGGCCTCGGGATGATCGAGGAGATCATCCGCCGCATCGACCATTCGATCCTGCCGCAGCTCTACCACGACAGCGGGCAGGGCCTGCGGCCCGCCGAGGCGCGCACCCTGATCAAGAGCATCATGTCCGACATCGGGCACATCCGTTATCTGCTCGGCGAGATGTTCGAGCGCCTGAACGACCTCGACGTCGGCCGCGATGCGCTGACCCACATCTTCAACCGGCGCTTCCTGCCGACCATCCTGAAGCGCGAGATCGCCTGGAACCGCAAGAAGGGCGACCCCTTCCACGTGCTGATGCTGGACATCGACTACTTCAAGCAGGTCAACGACGAATACGGCCACGACTCCGGCGACCGGGTGCTGCAGGCGGTGGCCGGGCTGCTGATGAACCAGGTGCGGGCCAGCGACTTCGTGTTCCGCTACGGGGGCGAGGAGTTCCTGATCGTGCTGGCCAAGGTGGACCACACCCAGGCGCAGGAGATCGCCGAGAAGGTGCGCCGCTGCGTCGAGGAGGTCGAGATCCCGATCTCGAACAACCGGGTCGTCCGGGTGACCCTGAGCATCGGCCTGGCCGGCAGCGACGGCCACCCCGATTACCAGCGCCTGCTCGACCGGGCCGACAAGGCGCTCTACGCCGCCAAGCACGCCGGGCGCAACCGCTGCGTGATGGCGGACGAGTGAGGGCCGCCGCCCCTCAGCGGGAGCGCGCCAGGTCCAGGTCGGCGCCGTTCCGCTCGTCGGTGTAAAGCGTGACGGGCGCAGGACGGCTGCCGGCGTGGCAGCTGACGATCACGTTGGAGAGCGGCTTGCCCTTGTGCAGCACCTCGGTGCCGCAGCGCCCGAAGACGCTCTCGATGGTGGCCAGCAGGTTGCGGGCGTAGGGCGTCTCGAGGCGGCCGTCGAGGATCAGGTTGGCGAACAGCACCCCGCCGGGGGCCAGCGCCCGACGGGCGTCGTTCCAGAACTCACGGGTGACCAGGTGGCCGGGGATGGAGGTGTGGCTGCTGAAGACATCCACCACCACCGCGTCGAAGCGCCGCGGCGTGCCGGCCACGAAGCGGCGGGCGTCGTCCACGATGAAGTCACCGCGGATCGGGCCCTTCAAAAAGCGGGCCTCGGCGATCGCACGGATCTCCGGGTCGATGTCCACATAGGTGTAGCGGTTGCGGGGCGAGCACCAGCACCTCGCGGCCGTCGAAGGCCAGCTCGCCCTGCAGCACGTGGCGCAGGTGGGTGATGTAGCGGGCGTAACGAGGCGGCTCGCTGGCGTCGAGCAGCGAGGCGAGCGAGTTGTTGACGAAGAAGGCGCGGGGGTCGGCGTGGCCGGGGAGTTCGACCGGGCTCACCGCGTAGTCGGCGTAGGCGGTGTCGGCTACCTCGCTGGGCGGGAAGAGGTTGACTGCCACCGCCAGCGCCACCGCAGCCAGCGCCGCCGCCCAGGCGCGGCCCTGCTGCCGGGCGAGGACGAGGCTGCCCGCCGCGAGGCCCAGCGCGCAGGCCAGCACCGCCGCCGACACCCCCAGCCACTGCATCACCCCCAGCGACAGGCTCACCGACCCCAGAAAGCTGCCCAGCGTGGACCAGTACAGGGCCTGGCCGCTGGCCTCGCCGGTGCGCATGTGCTTCATGAGGTTGGTGAGCACCGGCACCGTCTGGCCGAGCAGCCAGGCCAGCGGGCACAGCACGCCGCCGATGAAGACGAGGTAGGCCACCCCGACCGGCTGCAGGTGGGCGAACAGGCCATCTACCGTGACCCGCGCCAGCCCCAGCCCGGCGAGCAGCGCCGAGACCAGGAAGTTGCGCGCCACCACCCGGGTGAAGCCCTCGCTCACCCGGGCCCCCGCGGCGTAGCCCAGGGCCAGGGCGAGCAGGAAGAAACCGATGGTCGGCGCGGTGACGACAATCGAGCTACCCACGTGGGGCACCAGCCGGCGCAGGGCGATCACCTCGGCGCCGAGGGAGCAGAAGCCTTCGATGAAGACGATCAGGTAGAGCAGGTGGCGGGGCATTGGGCGGCAGGCATTTTGAGGTGCCGGGATTATCCCCCACGCGAACGGTGTTGCCTGCGCGCCGGAGCAACTGCTGCATAACTGAACATATGCTCCACGCAAAGACACGGGCGCCCGCCGGGAACACTCGCTGCGAACCCCGCAGTTTTCTCCAGTGCATTGAAAAAAGATAAAACAGGAGACAACCATGCTTTACGCTGCCCCCGGTACCGCCGGCGCCAAGATTGCTTACAAGGCCCGCTACGAGAACTTCATCAATGGCCAATGGGTCGCCCCGGTGAAGGGTGAATACTTCGACGTGGTCACGCCGGTGAACGGCAAGGTGTATACCCAGGCCGCCCGCTCCACCGCCGAGGACATCGAGCTGGCCCTGGACGCCGCCCACGCTGCCTTCCCGAAGTGGGGCAAGACCGATGCGGCCACCCGCTCCAACGTGCTGCTGAAGATCGCCGACCGCCTCGAGGCCAACCTCGAGCTGCTGGCCTACGCCGAGACCGTCGATAACGGCAAGCCGATCCGCGAGACCCTGAACGCCGACATCCCGCTGGCCGTCGACCACTTCCGCTACTTCGCCGGCTGCCTGCGCTCGCAGGAAGGTGGCATCTCCGAGATCGACGAGAACACCATGGCCTACCACATCCATGAGCCCCTGGGCGTCGTGGGCCAGATCATCCCCTGGAACTTCCCGATCCTGATGGCCGCCTGGAAGCTGGCCCCGGCCCTGGGCGCCGGCAACTGCGTGGTGCTGAAGCCCGCCGAGTCCACCCCGATCTCGATCCTGATCCTGGCCGACCTGATCGCCGACCTGCTGCCGCCGGGCGTGCTGAACATCGTCAACGGCCTGGGCCGCGAAGCCGGCATGCCGCTGGCCACCAGCAAGCGCATCGCCAAGATCGCCTTCACCGGCTCCACCGCCACCGGCCGCGTGATCGCCCAGGCCGCCGCCAACAACCTGATCCCGGCCACCCTGGAGCTGGGCGGCAAGTCGCCCAACATCTTCTTTGCCGACATCATGGACAAGGACGATGCTTTCCTCGACAAGGCCATCGAAGGCATGGTGCTGTTCGCCTTCAACCAGGGCGAAGTGTGCACCTGCCCGAGCCGCGCCCTGATCCAGGAATCCATCTACGACAAGTTCATCGAGAAGGTTCTGAAGCGCGTTGCCGCCATCAAGCAGGGCAGCCCGCTCGACACCGACACCATGATGGGTGCCCAGGCCTCCGACGTGCAGATGGAAAAGATCCAGTCCTACCTCAAGCTCGGCAAGGAAGAAGGCGCCGAATGCCTGATCGGCGGCGAGCGCGCCCACCTGGGTGGCGACATCGAAGGCGGCTACTACATCCAGCCGACCCTCTTCAAGGGCCACAACAAGATGCGCATCTTCCAGGAAGAGATCTTCGGGCCGGTGCTGGCCGTGACCACCTTCAAGGACGAAGCCGAAGCCCTGGCCATCGCCAACGACACCCCCTACGGCCTCGGCGCCGGCGTGTGGAGCCGTAACGGCAACGTCGCCTACCGCATGGGCCGCGCCATCCAGGCCGGCCGCGTGTGGACCAACTGCTACCACGCCTACCCGGCCCACGCGGCCTTCGGCGGCTACAAGGAATCCGGCATCGGCCGCGAAACCCACAAGGTCATGCTGGACCACTACCAGCAGACCAAGAACCTGCTTGTCAGCTACAGCGAGAACAAGCTCGGCTTCTTCTGATCACGGCAATCTCCTCCGCTCGCCCGCGCTGGCTCGCGGGCAGGAACTTCAGGGGCGGGCAACCGCCCCTTTTTTTATCAAGGACAAGACGATGGTCGACCGCGTGATCGCCACCCCGGCGGCGCTGGAGCTGATCGATGAGCTCAAGGGCAGGCACGGCCCGGCGCTGATGTTCCACCAGTCTGGCGGCTGCTGTGACAACAGCTCCCCCAACTGCTACCTGCCCACCGACCTCACCGTGGGCCCCTACGACCTGCGGCTCGGCGAGATCGGCGGCGTGCCCTTCTACATGGGCGCAGCCCAGTACGAGTACTGGAAGCACACCCAGCTGATCATCGACGTGGTGGCCGGCCAGGGCGGCAACTTCTCCCTCGAAGCCGGCAGCGGCAAGGCCTTCATCACCCGCTCGCGCCTGTTCTCGGACGACGAATGGGACGAGCTGGAAGCCACCGGCCTCGTCTGACCCCACCCCGAATACACAACACAAGGAATCCAAGCCATGCAGAACCTCACCCTCCGCCACACCCTCGCCCCGCTGTTTGCCGTGCTCGCCATCGGCGTCAGCGCCCCCGCCGCCGCCTCGGAGGCGATCGTCAAGAAGGCCCGCTGCGTGGCCTGCCACGCGGTGGACGCCAAGCGCGTCGGCCCGGCCTACAAGGAAGTGGCCGCCAAGTACAAGGGCGACGCCGGTGCCCCGGCCCGCCTGTTCGAGAAAGTCCGCAACGGCGGCAGCGGCGTGTGGGGCCAGGTGCCGATGATGGCCCACCCGGCCGACAAGATCAGCGACGACGACCTGAAGGCCGCGATCCACTGGATCCTGGCGCTGGAATGCAAAGGCCGTCACGACGCAAGCGTGACGGCCTTTGTGTTGCCAGGGGCGCGAACCCCGCTCCAGACCAGTTTTGCGCAGCCCCTTGATTCACCTCCGTGGGCGAGCAAGCTCGCCCCTACAAGCGCTTCACACTTCCTGCCCCAAAACCGTGGTTCGGTGCGCCGCCCACCGCCAAACCTCGCCCCCCAGGCCGCTGGCCTTTTGTAGGTGCGAATTCATTCGCACGCGGACGTGAGACGAAGGATCGGCCTCGGTTGTGACGACTGCGGGCGAGCACACTGGACACACGCTCAAGCAAAGCTCTGCCCACCTGCTCCACCCCGGAGCAGGTGTTCAATTACGCAACAACCACTCCGGCAACATGCGCGACAGCGTGCCGTCGCGCTGGATGGCGTGCTTCAGCGCGCCGGCCACGTGCAGGCCGACGAGGCCGGCGATGGCCCAGGCCGAATAAACGTGCACCGTCTTGAAAACCCCGTTGAGCGCCTCGTCGGGCCAGCCGAACTTGGGGATCTCGTAGCCGAAGAACTTGAGGGCGTAGGGCGTGAACTGGGACGCCAGCACGCCAGCCAGCGGCGCGATGAGCAAGAGGCCGTACAGCGCGTGATGCACCGCCCGGGCGATCGCAGCCTCGTGGCCACCGATCAGCGAGGGCGGCGCCGGATGGCGCCAGCGCCACAGCATGCGCAGCCCGATCAAGCCCAGCGCCACCAGCCCCCACGACTTGTGGAGGCCATAGGCGGCGGTGCGCTCGGCGCCCTTGGGCAAGTCAATCATGCTCCAGCCGCGCCACAGCAGCCATAGCACGACGGCCGCCTGGGCCCAGTGGATGAGCATGGCGGTCAGCGTGTAGCGGCGGGGCTTCATCGGATCGTCACTCCCCAGGGCAGCTCGCCCACCTCGATGTCGGCGAGCTTCTGCAGGGCGGCGGTGTCGATCACCGACACGCTGGCGGAGCGCCCGTTGGCCACGTAGAGCTTGGCCCCGTCGGGGGTCAGGGCCATGTTCCACGGCCGCTTGCCGACCGGGATGGTGGCGAGCACGCCGTTGTTGGCCACGTCGATGGCCATCACGCTGCCGTCGCGCCCATTGGACACGAAGACCCGCTTGCCGTCCGGGTGCACGGCGATGCCGTTGGGAAACTGGCCAGCCGTGATCTCGGCCACCACGCGGCCGGCGGCCACGTC
>JAKLLM010000405.1 GCA_023150125.1 Zoogloea sp. | reverse complement strand
TCCCCGGAGCGGCCTCTTTGCATCTGGGCGTCGCGCCCGAGCCTGCGGTTCAGGCCAGGTTGCCGGCCCGATAGTCGTCGAGGGCCTGTTCGATCTCCTCCCGCGTGATCATCACGAAGCGGCCGTACTGCACCACCGGTTCGCCCAGCGGCAGGGCGCTGAGGAGCAGCACGCCGCAGCCGTCGGGGCCGGCTTCGAGCTCGACCTGCTCACCGTCGGATAGCACGCCGGCCTGCCGGGCGGCCAGGGGGCGGGACGTTTCGTCGGCAACCACCGACAGGCTGCCGGCGTAGGGGTACAGGAACGCAGCGTGGCCGGCCGCCACCCGCTGGCTCACCCGGGCGCCGGCCTCCAGCCGCAAGTCGAGGAACAGCGGGGCGGTGGCCAAGCCCTGGATCGGCCCCGGCACGGCCTGGCCGTCGCCGCGATCGAAGGCGCCGGCGATCACCCGGACGCGCCCGCCGGTGATCTCCTGCTCGGGGATCTCATCGGGCTGGATGTCGCGGTAGCTGGCCGGCTTCATCTTCTCCCGGGCCGGCAGGTTGATCCAGAACTGGAAGCCGTGCAGGCGGCCGCTCTGCTGCAGCGGCATCTCCGAGTGGATGATGCCGCGCCCGGCCGTCATCCATTGGGCGCCGCCGCCGCGCAGGTGGCCAGTGTGGCCCAGGTGGTCCTGGTGCTGGAAGTCGCCCTCCAGCATGTAGGTGACGGTCTCGAAGCCCCGGTGCGGGTGGGGCGGGAAGCCGGCGATGTAGTCGTCCGGGTTGTCCGAGGCGAACTCGTCGAGCATCAGGAAGGGGTCGAGGCGCAGCTGCGGGTTCTGGCCGAGGCTGCGCCGCAGCTTGACGCCGGCCCCGTCGGAGACGGGGATGGACGGGATGATCCTGGAAAGGCTGCGCGTCGTCATGGTGGGCTCGGGGGTCAGGCGGTGAGGGTGGCGAGGGACTGGTGGGCCTTGGCGAGGGCGGTGCTCTTGCTCTCGTCGCCCATGTTGAGGCCTTCGGCGTACACGAACTCCACGTCGGTGATGCCGATGAAACCGAGGAAGTCCCGCACGTAGGTGGTCTGGCTGTCCTTGGGCGTGCCGGCGTAGATGCCTCCGCGGGCCGCCAGGATGTAGGCCTTCTTGCCGGTGATCAGGCCTTCGGGGCCGTTGGCGGTGTAGCGGAAGGTGACGCCGGCGCGGGCGATGTGGTCGAAGTAGGCCTTGAGCTGGGACGGGATGCCGAAGTTGTACATGGGCAGGCCGATCACGATGGCGTCGGCGGCGCGGAGTTCGGCGATCAGGGCGTCGGAGAAATCCACGACCGCCTGCTGTTCGGCACTGCGCTCCTCGGGCTTGGCCAGGAAGGCCATGAAGCGGGCGCCGTCCAGGTGGGGCACCGGGTTGGCGGCCAGGTCGCGCTCGATGACCTGCGTGCCCGGGTGGCTGGCCTGCCAGGCGGCGACGAAACGTTCGGTGAGCTGGCTGGACTGGCCGTTGGCGGAGAACAGGCTGGCGTTGATCTTCAGAAGGTTGCTCATTTCAGGCTCCATGTGGGGTTGCGATGGCTGTATTAAACGATTTGCCCGAAAGATAAAAAAGCGCAATATTTAGTCTGAAATTATCGAATTTTTGGATATAAGCCCGATGAGCCCGATTGCCAGGCCTGTGCCTCACATTTCGCTCGAACAATGGCGCTCACTGGTCGCAGTGGTCGAGGCCGGCGGCTACGCCCAGGCGGCCGAGGCCCTGCACAAGAGCCAGTCGGCGGTGAGCTACGCGGTGCAGAAGATCGAGTCGCAGCTCGGCCTGCGCGCCTTCGAGATCCAGGGACGCAAGGCGGTGCTCACGCCGACGGGGCACATGCTTTACCGGCGGGCCCTGGCGCTGATCGGAGAGGCCGGTGACCTGGAGCAGGCCGCGCGCAAGCTGTCGGCGGGCTGGGAGGCCGAGATCGGGCTGGCGGTCGAGGTGCTCTACCCGCCAGGCAAGCTGCTCGATGCGCTGGCCCGCTTCGGGAGCGAGGCGCCCCGGACCCGCATCGAGGTGATCGAGTCGGTGCTGGGCGGCACCGGCGAGGCCTTGCTCGGCGGCTTGGCCGACATCGCGGTGACGCCCAGCATCCCGCCGGGCTTCCTCGGCCGGCCCTTGATGAACGTGCGCCTGCTCGCGGTGGCCAGCCCGGATCATCCGCTCCATCGCCTGGGCCGCGTATTGTACGAGAACGACCTCCGTGCCCATCGTCATCTGCCGGTGCGGGCGACCAGCGCCAGCCGTGACCGGCGCACCACGACGGTCGAGGTCGAGCAGCGGTGGACCTTCAGCAGCATGGGCATGTCGATCGCCGCGGCGAGCGCGGGGCATGGTTTTGCGTGGTATCCGGAGGCGCACATCCGTGACGAGCTCGTCTCC
>JAKLLM010000404.1 GCA_023150125.1 Zoogloea sp. | reverse complement strand
TCTGGGCTCATGTATGGCGCCGAAAAACTCAGTTGTAGCGCGCCGATTCATGAATTCTAATGCAGTCACCCACAACACTCCGGAGACTTCAGGCATGGCCCACAGCAGCGACCCCCATTTCGCCGACCGCGTCCGCGACAGCTTCGCGCGCCAGCACGCGATGCACCTCATCCAGGCCACCCTGCCCGTCGTCGAGCAGGGCCGCACCGAGATCCACCTGCCCCACTGGCAGGGCGTCGAGCAGCAGCACGGCTTCGTGCATGGCGGGGTGGTAGGCATGATCGCCGACTCGGCCGCCGGCTACGCCGCGATGACCACGGTGCCGGCCAACGCCTCGGTGCTCACCGTCGAGTTCAAGATGAACCTGATGGCCCCGGCCGACGGCGAGAAGCTCATCGCCCGCGGCGAGGTGGTGCGCGCCGGCCGCACCCTGATCGTGACCCAGGCCGAAGTCTTCGCCGTCAAGGGCGGCAAGGAAACCCTGTGCGCCCTGATGCAGCAGACCATCATGGTCATGCACGGCAAGGGCGAGAAGTAGGCCACCCCATGTTCCGCAGCCTGCGCGCCCCTGGCGTCCTCGTCACCACCCTGCTGGCCGCCGGCATCCTGGCGATCACGATGGGCACGCGCCAGTCCCTCGGCCTCTTCGTCAGCCCGCTCAACAGCGCGACGGGCCTGGGTATCGCCACCATCAGCTTCGCGATGGCCATCGGCCAGCTCAGCTGGGGCGCCGTCCAGCCGCTGGCGGGGGCCGTCGCCGACCGCTACGGCGCCCGCCCGGTGCTGTTCGCCGCGGTGCTGCTGCTGGCGCTGGGCTGCGCCGTCACGCCCTTCATGGCGTCCGGCTTCGGGCTCGTCGTCGCCATCGGCCTGATGACCCAGCTCGGCGCCGGCGCGGCCAGCTTCTCGGTGCTCATCGGCGCCGCTGCCCAGCGCCTGCCCGCCGAGGCGCGGGGCAGCGCGTCGGGGGTCATCAACGCCGGCGGCTCGTTTGGCCAGTTCGTGTTTGCGCCCCTCGTGCAGAAGCTCATCCAGAGCGTCGGCTGGGCCGGGGCGATGGGCACGCTGGCGGTGATGGCCCTTGCCGCGCTGCCGCTGGTGGGGCGCCTCACCCGGCAGCCGGCGGCGTCGCCACCGCTCCATCACGAAGCCGACCCGGGCCTGCTGCGCACCCTCCGCGGCGCGATGGGCGACCGCAGCTATCTGCTGCTGCACCTGGGCTTCTTCACCTGCGGCTTCCACATCGCCTTCCTCGTCACCCACCTGCCCGGCGAGGTCGACCTGTGCGGGCTGCCGCCGGAGGTCGCCAGCAGTTCGCTGGCCATCATCGGCCTCGCCAACATCCTCGGCAGCCTGTACGCCGGGGCCTGCGTGTCGCGCTACCGCAGCAAGCACGTGCTGGCGGCGATGTACGCCTCCCGCGTGGTGCTGATCGGCGCCTACCTGCTGATGCCGCCCTCGGCCCTCGGCTTCTACGTGTTCGCCGCCGGCCTCGGCTTCACCTGGCTGGCCACCGTGCCGCCCACCGCCAGCCTCGTCGGCAAGCTGTTCGGGCTGCGCTACCTGGGCACATTGTTCGGCCTCACCCTGCTGTCCCACCAGATCGGCGGCTTCCTCGGTGCCTGGCTGGGCGGGCTGGCGCTCGTCGAGTTCGGCAACTACAGCTGGATGTGGTACGCCGACATGGCCCTCGCCGCCATGGCGGCCCTCGTCAATCTGCCGATCCGCGAAGCCCGGGTGGAGCGCCTGGCGCTGGCTGGCTGATGCCGGGCTGCGCCGTCGCCGCCATCGACACCGGGCAAACATCCACCTCACCCCCGGAGCCGCGCTTGACCTCCACGCCACCCGAACCCCAGGCTGTCCTCTACTTCGACGTGATCTCCCCGTGGGCCTGCCTGATGGAGCGGGCCCTGCAGCAAGACCCCTTGCCCGTCGCCCTCGAACGGCGCCCGGTGCTGTTTGCCGGGCTCCTCAACGCCTTCGGGCACAAGGGGCCGGCCGAGATCGAGCGCAAGCGCCGCTTCACCTACGAGCTGTGCACCTGGAGCGCCCAGCAGCAGGGGATGCCCTTTCTGATGCCGGCGGTGCACCCCTTCAACCCGCTGCGCTACCTGCGCCTGATCGTCGCGCTGGGCGCGACGGCGCCGGTGGTGTCGGCCGTCTTCGAGCAGCTCTACACCACCGGCTGCGACCCCGATAGCGGGCAGGCCTGGCACGACCTGCTGGCGCGCCTGGGCCTCGCCGAGGCCGACGCCACCCGCCTCCTCGACAGCCCCGAGGTCAAGGCCCGCCTCAAGGACAACACCACCCGCGCGGCAGCCGACGGCATCTTCGGCGTGCCCACCATCACCGTGGGCGACAGGCTGTTCTGGGGGCTCGACGCGCTGCCCATGCTGCGGGCCCACCTGCGCGGCGACCCGGC
>JAKLLM010000403.1 GCA_023150125.1 Zoogloea sp. | reverse complement strand
GGTGGGGAGGGTCTGAGGGCGAGGTGTGTGGCCGCGGATGCCGTCGTCCTGCGTCTCCTGCCCCACCTCCATGATCTCCATCACCTGCCGCGCCAGGGCCCGGCAGGCATTGCCGAGGTTGGAGGGCAGGCCGTCGGGGATGTGCTTTTGCAGCAGCAGCTTGGAGGCGGACAGGCTGGCCACCGGGTTCAGCAGGCGGTGGCGGTGTTCGCCGAGGATCTGGGCCACGTTGCGGTCGGCGGCGTCGCGCTGCCAGGCGTTGGTGGGCCACTGGGAGGGCAGGGCGTAGGCGTGGGGGAAGGTTTCGAGGTCGCGCAGCACGGTTCGCAGGTCTTCATGGGAATCGCGGAAGGGCAGCAGCACGAGATCGCACAGGCCGTCGAGTTGGCGGTCGACCTCGGAGCGGTTGCCGCCGCCGTCGATCACGCCGATCCAGCCCTGCATGCTGCGCAGCTTGCCGGCGACCTTGTTGAGGGCTTCCGGCGTGCGGGCGTCGGCGGTGACGTAGCGGCGGCCGTCCGGCGACAGCGGTTCGCGGGAGGTGTCGGTGAGCACGCAGGCCGAGCGCTGGCCGAGCAGCCCGAAGCCCTGGCACAGCATGTGGGACAGGGTCGTCTTGCCGGTGCCGCCCTTGTTGCCGATGATGCAGATGATCTGGGACATGCGGGTTACCTCTCGCTGGGTGCCGTTCGCGATGACATCATTATCGGCCTTGTTACGGCAGGCCGAGGGGCGAAATTGAGGGGCGATTGCCGCTCAATTTCTTTTTCCCGGCAAGCACTTGCTTCATGCCGTGGGTGGTGTGGCCCTGAAAGCGGGGCGTAGCGAGGGCGCCGGGCCGGCGGGCCGGTAGAGGTAGAGCCGGGTGCGGCGGCGGTCGGGCACCTCGATCACCGCGTCGGGGGGGACGCCCTCGATCGGGAAGCTGTTGCTGACGAGCAGGGCGCCGGGGGAGAGCTCCTTGGCGGCCTTGCGCCATACGTCCGCCATCGGCACCGGCGAGAGGAAGGCGTACACCAGATCGTAGTCGGTCCAGGGCAGCTTCCAGAAGTCGCCCCGGGCCAGTGCGACGTTGGGGTGCCGGCGGGACAGCAGGCGGGACAGCAGGTAGGGGGCGGGGGCGGACTCGATGCCCTCGCAGCGGCAGTCGGGGCGCAGGCGGGCGAGGGGGCGCAGCAGCGCGCCGGTGCCGCTGCCGAGGTCGAGCAGGCGGGTCGGGTGCTCGCGCGGGAGCAGCTCGGCCACCGCGGCGGCGGTTTCGGGGTTGGACAGGAAGAGCGGCACCTGGGTGCGGAAGCTGCTCCAGTAAACCAGCGCGAAAACCACGAAGGCAGCGAGATACCACCCCGGGGCGATGCCCAGCTGCAGCGCGCCGGCGACCAGGGGCGTAAAGCCGAGGTGGATCCAGCGCCACCAGGGCGCGCTCCGGAGGGCAAAGGCGATGCCCGCCGCGCCGATGGCCTGAGCCGCAATCAGAGGCCACAGCCCCGCCGGCAGCATGCCGCTGCGGGCTGCGCCGAAGGCCAGCAGGCAGCCGCCCAGTTGGGCGAAGAGGGCTTTGAGGGCGGGGGGCATGGCTGCGAGTTTAACCCGCAGCCATGCCCCTGGGGATGCGCTGGCGTGCTTTCGGGCGGGCGCCTTGCGGGTGTCCGCCCGGTGTGGTGTCAGCGCGGTTTGCGGCGCTGGCGAAGCGCGGCCAGGCCGGCGAGGCCGGTTGCGAGCAGCAGGCCGGTGGCCGGTTCGGGGACGACTTCGACGCGAAGGGCGCCAGCGTGGCTGGAGGCGGGGCCGTAGGCGAGGTCACCGCCCAGGTAGTCGTAGGACGTACAGGGTTGGCTGACCCACTCGAAGCATTCGTTGCCCGTCGGGGTGGTGGAGTAGGTAACGTTGAAGCCCAGGATCAGGCGTTCGACCATCGACGGATCGGTGATGCTGACGCCGACGAGGTCCATCACCGTATTAACGCTGTTGTTCGTCGTGTCGACCGTGGTGGTGCCGGTGCCGCTGACGGACCACAGTGCGTAGTTGGCGGGAGCGTTGAGGAGGCCGGCGAAGCCACCGTCGTAAACGGTGGAGAACACCGACACGCCGTTGCTGGACGACACCTGTTGCGCGTCGTTCAGGGTGAGGTCCCAGACGTCGAGCCCGCAGGTGTTTTCCTGGGTGAACATCCGGAACTCGTTGAAGGGGGTCGCGGCGGAGCCGGCGACGAGGTATTCCTTGAACAGGATGTGCCCGTCGAGGATGCAGTCCTTGAACTTGAGGCTGGCCGATGCCGCCATGGGCAGTAACAGCAAGGCTAGCAGGGTGATGCAAAACTATTTCGAGCCGTCATAAACCTTGTTTTCAGGGGTCTCTTCACCCCTACCACCCCCGAAAAAATCGCGTGTAGACCTTTCTGACGGGTCGTCATATTTTTCCGGGACTGGATTTTTACTTTTGC